>CANIZU010000040.1 GCA_947472115.1 Flavobacteriales bacterium
ACGTGACGGCGGGATTGGGTGGTATGGGCGGTGCTCAGCCATTGGCGATTACCATGAACGAGGGGGTAGCATTGGTGGCGGAAGTGGAAGAATGGCGCATTCGCAAGCGGTTGGAAACCCGTTATTTGGATGTGATGGCGCGCGACATCGACCAAGGAATTGATCGTGCATTGGCGGCGAAAGAGCGTGGCGAAGCCCTCAGTATTGGGGTTTTGTGTAATGCAGTGGAGTTGTTAGAGCGCTTGATTGAAAGGGGTATTGTACCTGATACTTTAACGGATCAAACCAGTGCCCATGACCCGTTGATTGGTTACTATCCGATGGATATGGATGTGGAAGCGGCGGATCGTTTGCGCAAGAATAATCCTGAGAAATATACTGAATTGAGTTACAAAACCATCGTGAAGCACGTGGAGTTGATGCTCGAGTTGCAGAAGATGGGCAGCGTAACTTTTGATTATGGCAACAATTTACGCGGTCGTGCTTTGGAAAAAGGGCTGAAGAATGCGTTCGATTTCCCTGGCTTTGTGCCTGCTTACATCCGTCCATTGTTCTGTCAGGGCAAAGGTCCTTTCCGATGGGTGGCATTGAGTGGCGATCCCCATGATATCAAGGTGACCGATGATAAGATTTTGGAGTTGTTTCCAGAGAACGAGAGTTTGAAGCGTTGGATTACCTTGGCTCAGGAGAAGATTGAGTTTCAGGGGTTGCCTGCGCGCATTTGCTGGTTGGGGCAGGGGGAGCGACAAAAAGCGGCATTGGCATTCAATGAATTGGTGAGGACTGGTGCTGTGAAGGCGCCGATTGTGATTGGTCGCGACCATTTGGATACAGGTTCTGTGGCTTCGCCGAACCGCGAAACCGAGGCGATGATGGATGGTTCGGATGCGGTGGCGGATTGGCCGATCCTGAATGCTTTTGTCAACGTGGCTGGCGGTGCTAGCTGGGTGAGTTTGCACCACGGTGGTGGCGTGGGGATGGGGTACAGCATCCACAGCGGCATGGTGATTGTGGCGGATGGTACCGAAGATGCGGAGCGCAGATTACGTCGCGTTTTACACAACGATCCAGGTATGGGGGTTGTACGTCACGCCGATGCCGGTTATGAACTAGCAAAGGAAACTGCGAAACAACACGGCTTGGATTTATACGCCCGCTTACACGGTGAGTAATAACGTCTATGATGCCTTCTTGGTTGGTGCTTCGCGAAAAGGCTAAATTGTTTGCGTTCTAAACAGCTAAAATAGTTTGTAAGCTTTTTTGAAGTTGCACGGCTTGTGCGCTGGGTAATTCTCCCAATTTTTTTATGAGTCGTTGGTTGTCGATGCTGCGAATTTGATCCACTATGACGTCGCTTGGCTCTGTGAGTCCGGTTGTGTGGGATTCGTTGAGGGGGAGGTGAACGCGGAGCAGGGTTGCGGGCGACAGCTGGGTGGTGAGTGGGCAAATAATGGATGTGGAAAGCAATCCTTCAATCAATTGACTATGAATCACAACCACCGGTCGGGTTTTGCCCACTTCATGTCCCTTTTTGGGGTTGAGGTTGGCCAAATAGATTTCAAACGGCTTTGTAATCATGGTTAATTCTCGGTTAAATCTTCTAGGGCATCAAACTCCTCCAACGCTTCTTTTGAGCTGTTGTAAATGACCTTGGCTTCAGCTACCAATTGTATGCGGGTTTGATTTTCTATGATGCTTTTGGTGCGCGATTCCAAGGTTTCGACGATGAATTTGTTGCGCGACAGCGCAAGGCCATCGGATAGACGGTCTATTTCCGACAGTAGGTAACGAGGTAATTTTAAGGATATCATAACGATGTCTGGTTTCTTTAATTCTTTGTAAGATTTCATTTTTAGGTCCTCCAAAATTAGATATAATACAAAGATATACAAAAGTGATATATAATAAAAATATTTTTTGATTTGTGAAAATCACAAGGCAGGAAGGTCGGCGACATTCAAAACCTATCCGATACAATTTTGTTCCTTCAGTATATGAATTACATAGTTTTTGGAGGAAGTCGTGGTGTTGGCGCTTCGGTAGTAGGCGGGTTGGTAGCGCAAGGACATAGTGTTTGGTCGGTTTCGAGAAGTGGTGAAGCCGCTGATGGCGCAACGGGTATTGCGTGGGATGCAATTTCGGATGAGGCGATTTTAGATTTGCCGTCAGAAATACATGGTGTGGTGTACGCACCCGGGAGTATCAATTTGAAGCCATTCCGCGGCCTAAAATTGGATGAGTTTCATGCTGATTATGAGATCAATGCGATGGGCGCTGTAAAAGCCTTACAAGCCTGTTTGCCTGGGATGAAGTCTGCCGGAAAGTCCTCGGTGGTTTTGTTTAGTACGGTCGCTGTACAAACGGGAATGCCATTCCACGCGAGCATCGCAATGGCAAAAGGAGCGATTGAAGGTTTAACCCGCAGTTTGGCGGCTGAATGGGCACCTCAGATACGGGTGAATGCCATCGCCCCTAGTCTAGTGAATACAGATTTGGCGGCTAGGTTGCTATCGACCCCCGAAAAAGTAGAGGCTAGTGGCAAAAGACATCCTTTACAGCGTGTGGGTGAGCCTCAAGACATCGCCGCAGCCGTGGAATTTTTATTGAGTGCAGGCAGCGATTGGATGACCGGGCAGATTATGGCCATCGACGGGGGAATGGGGAGTCTGCGCGCGTAATTTGTGCCATCGATCAATGAAAAATTATGGAAAGTAAAAAGAGCGTTTATCGGACAGAGGATTTTGCCGGAATGGATCAGCGATTTCGGACCCAGTTAATCAATTCGATGCCGGGCGTAAAAGCGCTGAATTTGGTGGGGACGCGCGATGCGGATGGGCAAGAGAATTTGGCCATCTTTAATTCCATTTTTCATGTGGGAGCCAATCCGCCGTATTTGGGGATGGTGATTCGGCCTGATAGCGTGGACCGACATACATGGCAGAATATTCAGGCCACGGGAAGTTATACGTTGAATGCGGTGGGGGCGGATTTTTATGCTAAGGCGCATCAGACCTCGGCCAGGTACGACAATCAGACCTCTGAGTTTGATGCCGTGGGCTTGAATCCCGAATATAGAGATGGTGTAATCGCGCCGTTTGTTGCTGAAAGTGCGATCAAGATTGGGCTAGAGTTGCAAGAATTTAAACGCGTGGAGTGCAACGGAACCCTTGTCGTGATAGGAAAGGTGGTTTACGTTGAAATTAATCAGGCTTTGATAACTGAAGACGGTAGTGTGGATCTCGTAAAAGCGCAGTCTGTTGGATCGATAGGGTTAGACGGTTATGTCGACCTAAGTTGGATAGACCGATTGAGTTACGCGAAACCCGACCGAGAATCGACTACCTTGTTTCCGAAGTAACCGAAAACGAGTTACAAACGTAAATAAGTAAGTGACCTTGTTTCCGAAGTGATCGAAAACGAGTTGTAAACCGAAAGAAATAAGTGGAAAGAGGTATTATTTACCTGCTTTTACATCTGGCAAAGCTGGGCCTTGCTCAGTGCGCGCTTTACCGTTGCCCTTTTGAGACTTGGTCTTTTCGCTATTGTAAGATGCAGCAACCAATGAAATCACCACCAACAATAGGGCGCCGCCCCAGGTGATTTTTTCAACTACGTTGGTCGTTTTTTCAACGCCGAACAATTGATTTCCTTGAGAGAAATTAGAAGCCAATCCGCCGCCCTTAGGGTTTTGGACCAAAATGATCAGCATCAACAATGTGGCTGCAATAATTCCGATAATCAATATCCCATTCATTGGTTTTGTTCTTTTTTAATTTGTTCGATAAGGGATGCAAAGTAAGTGCTTTTTTCTGGGAATTTCAACTGCAGTTTTTGATAGGAAATGATTGCCTTTTCAAAGTGCCCTTGCGTTCGGAAAATGTTAGCCAATGTTTCGGTGACAATGGAGGTTGAAAATTCCTCGCTTCGCTTCATTGCGCGCTCCGGAGAATAGAATTCTTGCTTCGGTCGACTGATACTAGGTTGCTTTTCGATAAACTGATTGATGAGGCCAAATTTGTCTAAATTTTTGGCGGTTTTATTGGTCTCAGGTACCGCGGCGGTTGGTGTATTTCTCGTTTCTAGCCAGTCAAAGAAATTGAGTTCTTCAATGGATGGGTCTGTGTTGGACTTGCTCGATTCAACCTTGTTTTCAACGTCCTCGTCGTTGTTTATCAATCCCAAAGAAAGGAACTCTTCGAGGCTGTAAGGTCTGGTTTGCTTTGGTTGATCTAAGGGCTCGGATGATTGATTGTTGTCGTTGAAATCAACAGGCTCAAAATTGAAAGTCGTGCCCATTGCCTTGGCGATGTCGTATTCTTCAGCCGGTTGGAAGAGTGGTGCCGATGTTTGTAATTCCAATTCAGGAATTTGCATCGCCGAGAGTTCCGCCATTGAGTTCTCAGATTCGGTATTCGGTTCCGGGGCGGCAATAACTGTTTCTACGTTGCTGATAAAGGGTTCCCCGGCGGCAATTACTGGCCCGGTGGCGGTAATAATAGGTTCCGCGGCGGGAATTATTGGCTCGGAGGGTTCAATGACGGCCGCTGGTTCTGGTGCCATGGCTTCCAATGCTGCGCCGACAGGAATGCCCACGGGAAGATCGTTCGATACGGGTTGTAAGAAGTAATACAGCCATTCACGACTGTGAATTCTGCTGGCAGCGCGGGTTAACCATTCCTCTTTTCGGAAATCGTTGGTGCGGGCAAAATAATGCGCTAACAATGTATGAGGCGCTGAAAACCAAGGGTATTTATCGCACAACGCAATCAGCTCGCTGGCCGAAGCTGCATTGATTTCGTTGGGTTGCCCAATGATATGATTGAGTTCCTGTTGGTTCACCAGTCGAGGGCCACTGCGGCAAAAATTTGTTGGACAATTTGGGTTTGGATTTCAGTAGAAAGTCCTTCCTCCACACTTTGAAACGATGCGCTTGCATCGAACAGTTTAAAGAACGAATAGTCCCGGGAAAAATTCTTTTCAGGGTATTTTTCGCAAGTGAACTCCACGCGGACTTTGATATTGAATTGGTTTTGCGCGGTCCCAATGTCGGCGTTTAACGAAGCCGGCGTTACGCTGTAATCGGTGATGCTGCCGGCAAATTGGTAGTCGCCATTTCCAGAAACCATGCCCAATCTTGTTTCGGTTTGAAATTTCGATTTCAGTTTTTCCGTGAAATTCATGCTCAGCTGCGGATTCACCAACTGCGCTTCGTTGTTAAAAAAAGTTACTGAAAACGTATTGATGTCGGCCGGAATATTCGCCCCTTTAAAATCGTAATACTTCCAAAATGGCTTGCAACCACTTGTGGCTACGGCCAGAAATAGCAGCACAAAGTATATCGACCGATAGGGTTTTGCAATGACTTTCATGTCTTAGTCTTCCAATTCGTATTGTTTGATTTTACGATATAAGGTGCGCTCCGAAATGCCTAACTCATCGGCGGCTTTCTTGCGTTTGCCATGGTTTTTTACCAAAGCCCGTTTGATCATCTCAATTTCTTGGGCTTCCAAACTCAGCGTTTGCGTAGATGGGTAACTTTCGGCGTCCTGGAAGTCGTCGTCGTCCTCCTCTTCGTGATGAATGATGATTGGGTTTGGGGCCCCTGTGGGTTCCGCGTAAACTGGGTTTACCATCGTTGAGGGGACTGTGGGCGATGGGGTTACGGTCGACATTGCGGTACTCATCGACTGACGCGCATCGAGGTTGCCTTCGAGGAGCCCAAAAACTACCTTTTTTAGGTCGTTGACATCTCGCTTCATATCGATCAATACTTTATAAAAAATATCACGCTCACTCATGCCTTCAGTTCCATCGATCTTGCCCAAAAGCATTGGCAATGGCGGTTCTACGTGGGGTATGTACTTTGAAATCGTTTGGTCATTGACGATGGCGCCCGATTCGAGCACGCAGATTTGTTCGGTTACGTTTTTGAGTTGACGTACGTTTCCGGGCCAAGGGTAATTGATGAGCAACTGCTGCGCTTCGGAAGTAAGTTCTAATAAACCGCTATGATGGGTTTCGGCGAAGTCCGATGCGAATTTTCTGAACAGTAGATAAATGTCTTCTTTGCGCTCGCTCAATTTTGGAACACGAATCGGAACTGTGGCCAATCTATAGTATAAATCTTCCCTGAATTTGCCTTGTCGCGCCCGCTCGAGCAAATCTCTGTTGGTTGCGGCAACCACACGCACATCGGTTTTTTGCACCACGGAGCTACCCACTTTGATGAATTCTCCATTTTCCAATATCCGAAGCAATCGGGCTTGGGTACTCAAAGGCAATTCGCCCACTTCATCCAAGAAAATCGTGCCGCCGCTCACCGTTTCAAAATATCCTTTGCGCTTATCTGTAGCACCGGTAAAAGCGCCTTTTTCGTGACCAAACAATTCGGAATCTATCGTTCCTTCTGGAATTGCTCCGCAGTTTACCGCGATAAAAGGAGCGTGTTTTCTTGCGCTGAGGTGATGAATGATTTTACTGAAACTCTCTTTTCCTACTCCGCTCTCTCCAAGAATCAACACGTTCATGTCGGTTGGGGCCACCTTGATCGCCGTCTCTAATGCGGTTGTCAATAATGGTGAATGCCCAATAATACTGAATCTTTGTTTGATAAGTTGAATGTCCATGCGCTTCGTTCCTATTTACAAAGATACGAAAAAACTGACTTTTTGTCATATAGAATCACTATAATCGATGGGTGTAGGTTATGGGTAGATAAAAATGGGTTTTAAACCATTGAATGTGAATAAACTGTTGGGTTTTATTGCGGTATTTTGGCTTGATTTGAAGTTGTAACATGGAGCACGACGAAGATTTGGAATCACCACAGCAGGAAGTTTCAGGGACTGGCGTTACGGGTCATCTGGGCGAGGTGCGTGCCGTGGGCGGGATGTACAAGGATTGGTTTGTTGAGTATGCCAGTTACGTAATATTAGAGCGAGCGATTCCAGCCTTAGAAGATGGTTTGAAGCCGGTGCAGCGCAGGATTTTGCATGCGATGTATGAGATGGACGATGGTCGTTATAACAAGGTGGCGAACATCATTGGGTCGACCATGGCCTATCACCCCCACGGGGATGCTGCGATTGGCGATGCGTTGGTGAATTTGGGTCAGAAAGAGTTGTTGATCGACACCCAGGGTAACTGGGGTGATGTGAGAACGGGCGACAGGGCAGCGGCACCGAGGTATATCGAGGCGAGGTTAAGTGCCTTTGCAAAGGAGGTTGCCTTTAATGAAAAAACCACCAATTGGCAGTTGAGTTACGATGGGAGGAAGCGTGAGCCGGTCACCTTGCCAATGAAATTCCCATTGTTGTTGGCGCAAGGCGTTGATGGTATTGCGGTGGGATTGAGTACGAAAATTATGCCCCACAATTTTATTGAGTTGTGTGAGGCGAGTATAGATATTTTGCGGGGTAGGAAAGTGAATATGTTGCCTGATTTCCCTACGGGTGGGTACGCCGATTTTTCGATGTACAACGAGGGTAGAAAGGGGTCTAGGATTCGTGTTCGTTCCAAGATTGAGGAGAAAGATAAATCAACGTTGTTGATCAAGGAAATTCCTTTCGGCACCACAACGGGGTCGCTCATTGAGAGTATTATCAAGGCGAGTGATAACGGGAAGATCAAGGTTAAGAAGGTGATCGACAATACGGCAAGGGATGTAGAAATCGAAGTGCAATTGGCGCCCGGGATCAGTCCTGATTTGGCGATCAATGCTTTGTATGCCTTTACCGATTGCGAGGTGAGTATTTCGCCGTTGGCTTGTGTGATTCACGAGGATAAGCCCAAGTTTATGGGGGTGAATGATATCCTGAAAGCATCGACCCAAAACACGTTGGATTTGTTGCGTCAGGAGTTGGAAATCGAGCTCGGCGAGTTGGAGAATAAGTGGCATTTTTCGTCGTTGGAGAAGATTTTCATCGAAAAGAGAATCTACCGCGACATTGAAGAGTGTGAGACGTGGGAAGCGGTGTTGGCTGCCATCGACAAAGGTTTGGAGCCTTATAAGAAGTTGTTCCGCAGGGAAATCGTACAGGACGATATCGCTCGGTTAACGGAAATAAAAATTAAAAGGATTTCTAAGTTCGATAGTTTTAAGGCGGACGAATATATCAAGGGGCTGGAGGATGATATTGTTGAGGTGAAAAATCACTTGGACAATTTGGTGGATTATGCGGTGGACTATTACAAGCGTTTGCTGAAGAAGTTTGGTACGGGCAAGGAAAGGAAGACGGAGATTCGTGCTTTTGATACCATCGAGGCCAATGTGGTTGCGGTTGCCAATGTGAAGTTGTACGCCAATTTGAAGGAGGGTTTCATCGGAACGGCATTGAAGAAGGAAGAGTTTATCTGCGATTGCTCGGACATCGACGATGTGATTGCGTTCAGGGAAGACGGGAAGTACAGCATCGCCAAGGTGACGGACAAATATTTCTATGGTAAGGATTTGATTCACATAGATGTTTGGCGCAAAAACGACGAGCGGACAACGTATAATGTGGTTTATTGGGACGGTGAGGCCAAGAAAGTCATGGCCAAGCGTTTCAATGCTACGGGCTTGATTCGTGAGAAGGAATATGTGTTTTCTAGCGATCATCCGAAGTCGACGATCTTGTATTTTTCTGCCAACCCCAATGGGGAGGCGGAGCGAGTTACGTTGCATTTGAGTGCGATGGCCAATGCGAGAATTAAGAGCATCGAATACGATTTTTCTAATTTGGCGATCAAAGGCAAGAGTGCTCGGGGAAATCAAATCACCAAATATCCAATCAAACGGGTGGATTTGAAGGAAAAGGGCGGTTCAACGTTGGGTGGAGTGAAGATTTGGTGGGACGATATGACGGGCAGATTGAACGGCGATGCAAAGGGTCAGTTCTTGGGCGAATTTGAAGGCGATGATAAGGTTTTGGTTATTTACAAAGACGGTCATTACGAATTGTCGAACTATGAATTAATCAACCGTTTTGAACCCGATACGGTCTATTTTATTCAAAAATATGTTGCCGCGCAGGTGATTCAGGTGGTTTATCTGGAGGGTAAATCCAAGTTTCAGTATGTAAAACGCTTTTTGATTGAGACGTTGACGATGGGCAAGAAGTTCCCATTCATCGGCGAAGAAAAGGGTTCTGAATTGTTGGTGGCTTCTACTTCGGTTGCGGCTCAGGTGGAATTGACAACGGAGAAGAAGAGCGGGGAGAAGGTGGTTGAGATGTTGGTTCTGGATGAGTTTATGGATGTGAAGGGCTGGAAGGTTTTGGGCAATCGTTTGAGTCAGGATAAGGTAAAGAAAGTGGTTTTGAAGAGTGATAAAGTGGGTGAGGCGCCGGTGGTTACACGGAAATTGACACCTGCTCCACAAGAGTTTGAATCTGAAGGGGATGCTGACGCGATGGACGTCAATGATATCGATGAAAACGATCCTGAAACCGGAGGGGATTCTGGCAATTCAAACATCGAAACGAAGGGTGTTGAAAAAGGGCCAGAGAAACCCAATAATGATGGGAATGTGATTTTGGGCGGTGATGGTTCACCACAATTGAATTTGTTATGAGTCAGCGGATTTGTCCAACCGCTTGGAAAGATTACGAGTTAATCGATGCTGGGGGTTTTGAGAAGTTGGAGCGATTTGGCAAATGGATATTGCGTAGGCCTGAACCTCAAGCCATTTGGGATAAGAGTTTGGATGAGCGGGAATGGCAGAAGTTGGCACACGCCAGCTTTGCAAAAGCGGCGGGGGCAGATGCGGAGAAGGGCCAGTGGTATTTGAAGCCTGGAATGGCCGACCGTTGGTGGATTCAGTATCAGCAGGGAGGATTGTCGTTGAAATTCCGATTGGGACTAACATCATTCAAGCATGTGGGATTATTTCCTGAGCAGGCGGCGAATTGGGATTGGATATACGAGAAGGTGAAATCATTTCCCAAGGGTGAAAAGCCAAGGGTATTGAATTTGTTTGCGTACACGGGTGGTGCGTCGTTGGCTGCATGTGCGGCTGGAGCGGATGTCACGCACGTGGATAGTGTGAAACAGGTGGTTTCATGGAGTCGTGAAAATATGGAGGAGAGCGGATTGGACGGGATTCGATGGGTGGTTGAGGATGCGTTTAAGTTTGTGCAGCGCGAGGTGAGGCGGGGGAAGACGTACCATGGGATTTTGTTGGATCCTCCGGCCTACGGCCGGGGCCCTGACGGAGAAAAATGGCTGCTCGAAAAACAACTCAACGAGTTGATGCAAATGTGTGGTCAGATTCTAGAACCTACAGGCTTCATGCTTCTGAACCTCTACAGTATGGGCTTTAGCGCCATGGTGGCTGAAAATTTGGTGAGAAAACACGTTTCCTGCCTAGGCGTAAAATCTATGAACAGCGGAGAACTGTTCTTGAAAGACCAAGCCGGGAATGCCCTGCCTTTGGGAACCTTCGTGCGATTGTAAAATTCTTTTTGGGTCGTTTTGCGCGCCAATCATCGAAACTTTATTTCCTTTCAGCGAAACCTTTGGTTTGGAAGAAATTGCGCGAAATCTTAATGTATTTTTGTTTCAATGAGCAAGGTTATTGAGGCCATCAAAGTTTGTAAAACCTTTGGCGAGCAGCGCGTATCAAAAAATATTGATTTGGCGGTGGAGCAAGGGAGTATCTATGGGCTGTTGGGTCCAAATGGTGCGGGAAAAACAACCCTTATTCGGATGCTTTCCACCATCACCCAGCCCGATTCTGGAGAGATCCTGTTTAAAGGCGAAGCCCTAAAGGAAAGTCATGCCCACCAAATGGGTTATATGCCCGAAGAAAGGGGTTTGTATAAAAAGATGACCGTAGCCGATCAGCTTTTGTTTTTTGCGGAGTTGCGTGGTTTGAGTACCAAGGATGCAAAGGCGTCGGTGAAGCATTGGCTGCAGCGATTGGATATGATGGACTGGGCGAGGAAAAAGGTGGAAGAGATAAGCAAAGGAATGGCGCAAAAAGTGCAATTCGTTTCTTGTGTGTTGCACAATCCGCAACTGTTAATTCTCGATGAGCCATTTAGTGGATTTGATCCGGTGAATGCCGATTTGATCAAAGATTTAATCATCGAATTAAAAAACCAGGGGACGAGTATCATTTTTTCGACCCATAGAATGGATAATGTGGAGAGTCTTTGTGACCATTTGGCTATCATCCATCAAGGCGAAAAAGTGTTGGACGGTGGGGTGAGCGAAATCCGCAGAAAATATGCAACGGGTGTTTATGAAGTGGGATTTTATCAGGCGGTGGAATGGGGTGGAGGGATGTCGGCCACGGGCGAATCGACCTTAATTTCTGAGCAGCAACAGAGTGATGGGAAGGTGGTTTATCGTTTTCAGACATCGGACAGTTTTAGCCCAGATCAATTGTTGAAGTTGGCCATGGGAAAAGGAAATTTGGTGCATTTTTCGGAACATGTTCCTAGTATACATGAGATTTTTGTCGATACCGTGTCCAAGCCAGCCGAGCCCATCGCGGGAGCAATCGTCGCGGGAGAAATCGTCTCGGGAGAAACCATCGCGTCGAAGCCGTCGCCAATGTCCTAATAATCATTAATTTTAACACACAACAATGAAGAATATTTTTGTCATTTTTAAACGTGAATACCTCACCCGGGTGAAGAACAAGACCTTCATCATCATGACCTTTTTGGCGCCTTTGCTGATGGTGGGTTTTTATGCGGCGACCATTTATATTGCGACGGAAACGGGGGACGACGATCGGACAAAGACGGTGTACGTATCGGACAATAATCCGGAGTTGTTGTTGAGTCATAATCCGCCTGCGAACTATGTTTTATTGCCTGCGCCCAGTGATTCGGATTCGGCCTTGGCCCATGTGGAGCGCGGCTTGGTGCATGGTTGGTTGAGTGTGGAAGACAGGGATTTGCGATCGGTGGATTCAGCCACGTATTACACAAGTGAAACGCCATCGATTACGGAAAAAGAGACGTTAAAAGAGTGGATTCGAAATAAGGCTACGCAGCGACAGTTTGCGCGGTTGG
>CANIZU010000041.1 GCA_947472115.1 Flavobacteriales bacterium
ATCTGTATTGCAATTGCAATTATCGGAGAGAATGAGTGGTTTGAATACCTTGGATTTGAATACAAGTGATTTGGCTGCTGGAGTGTATTTTGTAGAGGTAAGTGTTGGTGGAGTGAGAAATCAAATCAAATTGGTTGTAGCCCATTAATCATTATATCGTTTTATAGTTAACAATGAGGGCGGCCGTAGGCCGCCCTCATTGTTTTTATACTCAGCGACGTTTGAAAATGACATGTTTTGTAATTTCTCATTATTATAGTAATATTGCAATATGGGACTTAGTAAGAATGAGTTGTTTGAAGACAGAGAAAATGCCTTGGCCGAGATCGCTCGCGTGCTTGCGCACCCAGCTCGCATCGCCATTTTGCAGCACATCATCGACGTTGGAAAGTGCGTAAACAGTGAACTAGTGAAAGATTGGGGACTTGCGCAACCCACTGTGACACAGCACCTCAAGGAGCTTAAAAATATTGGACTAATCAAAGGTCGTGTGATGGGAAAGCAAGTCAATTATTGCATCGACGAGGCCAAATGGAAAGAGTTTCGCACGTTGCTTGTCGACTTTTTCTATCAAACACCACCCGATGAAAGTGCTTGTGCCGTTTAAATCAAACAAAAAATCTGAGCAAAGAATCTGAGCATTTCAATCGATAAAGTTTAATCACATTACAGACATGAAAAAAATCGCAATCATTTTACAATTGATCATTATGAATATTTTGACAACAAATTCCGGATCGGCCCAGGTTGGGGTCACCGATGCTTATTGGGCAAAAGTGGATTCCAACCTCGTCAATATCCCCGCGGATCGCAAAGACGAATTAACAGCCCTTAGCAAATACATCGTGAAATCATTAAAAGACAGTCAGCATTGTGAATTGATGTTCATCTGTACCCACAATAGTCGTCGTTCGCATTTGGGTCAGATTTGGGCCGCCGCCGCTGCGAATCACGTGGGAATTGATGGCGTCAAAACATATTCTGCCGGAACTGAAGCCACGGCATTTAATCCTCGCGCGATTGCTGCGTTGGAAAGGACTGGTTGTGTTTTGGAGCATATTCCAGATCCTATCAATTTGCAGCGCTTGGATCCTTCGGATGCGAAACTGAGAAGTATCGATGCGATCAACTTGAATAATAAAGTGATGATGGTGACATTTGCTCGTAAGGCGAAGCCCGTTTTCTGTTTTTCCAAAGTCATTTCCCATCCATACAATCCTTCAACGGGATTTGGTGCGGTAATGACGTGTTCTAATGCCGATGCGGCTTGTCCGGTGGTTACAGGGGCCAATTTTAGGGTGGCTATTCCCTACATCGACCCAAAGATATCAGATGGTAAACCGGAAGAGGACGCAACTTACGATGCACGTTGTCTTCAGATTGCGACGGAAATGTTGTGGGTGATGAAGGAAGCGAAAAAGTCATTACACGAAAAAGTCACTGAGTAATATTTTGCATCAAACGATGAAAAAACTATCGTTTTTGGATCGATATCTAACCCTTTGGATTTTCTTGGCCATGGGCTTGGGCGTTGCATTGGGCTATTTTAAACCGGCCTTTGCCGATGGAATTGAGTCTATGAGTGTGGGCACGACCAACATCCCCTTGGCGATTGGACTGATTTTGATGATGTATCCTCCGTTGGCGAAAGTGGATTATTCGCTGCTCCCGATGGTGTTTCGTGATAAGAAAACCTTGTGCGTGAGTTTGCTCTTGAACTGGATAATTGGTCCTGTTTTGATGTTTGTTCTGGCTTTGATTTTCCTACCCAATCACCCAGATTATATGGTCGGTTTGATTCTTATTGGTCTAGCTCGCTGCATTGCAATGGTGTTGGTTTGGAACGATTTGGCCGACGGGAATAAGGAATATGGTGCGGGTTTGGTGGCTTTGAATTCCCTATTTCAGGTATTTGCATACAGTTTTTATGCCTGGCTGTTTATTACGGTTTTGCCTCCGATGCTCGGTTATCAAGGGGCTATCGTAGATGTGTCGATGGGCGAAATTGCACAAAGTGTTTTTATCTATTTGGGAATTCCTTTTATCGCGGGTTTTCTCTCGCGGGTTTTTGGCGTGAAATGGAAGGGTGCTACTTGGTATAACGAGGTATTTATTCCTCGGGTTTCCAAAATGACGTTGATTGCTTTGCTAGCTACGATCGTTTTGATGTTTGCGTTAAAAGGCGATCAAATTGTCCAATTGCCTGGTGATGTTCTGCTGGTCGCGATACCCATGATGATCTATTTTGCGGTGATGTTTTTATTGGGATTTGGTTTGAGTAAGAGGATGGGGGGAAGCTACGACAAGGCCACGGCTATCGCATTTACTGCGGCGGGAAACAATTTCGAGTTGGCCATAGCGGTTGCCATTGGCGTTTTTGGATTAAACAGTCCTCAAGCTTTTGTTGGGGTCATCGGTCCGTTGATTGAAGTGCCAGCTCTGATTTTGCTGGTGAGGGTAGCTTTTTGGCTTCGGGAACGATATTTCAAAGTAGTATAAAAATGAGGGGCCCCGCGCAGCGGGGCCCCTCATTTTTATAAAATCATTATTTGCCCTAATGGCATTTTGACTTAACTCAATCCGGTAATAATTCCATCTTTCACATCCATTCCCATCGCAGCTGGCTCCTTTGGAAGACCTGGCATGCGCATGATATCTCCGGCTACGGCGACAACAAATCTTGCACCTGCATTCACGATCAATTTTTGAATGGTGATGTTAAAGTTGGTTGCACTACCCACCTGTTTGGCATTGTCGGTGAACGAGAATTGCGTTTTAGCAATACATACCGGCCAATTGTTGGCCCCCAACGCATCGATTTCCTTCAAGCTTTTCTTTGCCGCTTCAGACATGATCGCAGCGTTTCCGCCATATACCTTTTGAACAATTTTATTCAACTTATCAGCCACGGAATCTGTTAATTCATAGGTGTGATTGATTGGCTTGCTTGGATATTTCTCTACGATTTCAACCACCTTGCGCGCCAAATCAGCTGCGCCTTCGCCACCTTTAGCAAATCCTTGGTTTTCAGCGTAGTGCGCATTTTGCGCTGAACACCATCCTGAAATCATTTGCAATTCATCTTCGGTATCAAAATGGAAGCGGTTCAACGCCACAACAACGGTCTGACCGAATTGCTGAAGGTTATTTACATGTCGTTCCAAGTTCAATAATCCCTTTTCCAAGGCCTCTTTGTTCGGCAACTTGATTTCCTTTTCTGGACAGCCACCATGAAGCTTCAAGCTCTGGGTGGTGGTAACCAAAACAGTTGCGGCGGGAGTGATTCCGGCAGCTCTGCATTTGATATTTAGGAATTTCTCAGCGCCCAAGTCAGATCCAAAACCCGCTTCGGTAACGGCGTATTCGCCATACTGCAATGCAGCCCATGTGGCCATGATACTGTTACAACCGTGTGCGATATTTGCAAATGGTCCGCCGTGAACAAAAGCAGCACCGCCTTCTAAGGTTTGAACCAAGTTTGGCTTGATTGCGTCTTTCAACAGAATTAGAATGGCTCCTGTTGCCCCCAAATCTTTCATGGTAAAAGGAGTTCCATCGTACTTATAACCCAATAAAATTGAGTCGATGCGACTGCGTAAATCTTCCAAACTAGTACTGAGGCATAAAATCGCCATGATTTCAGAAGCTGGGGTGATATCGAATCCAGTTTCGGTTGGAATGCCATTGGCCGATCCGCCCATGCCAGAATTGATCATGCGCAAACTACGATCGTTGACGTCCATCACGCGGCGCCATAAAATTCGCTTTAACCCGTTTGGTGTGCCTTGGTTATTATAGTGGTAGTTATCGAGCAATGCGGCAATGGTGTTATTTGCCGAAGTGATTGCGTGAAAATCGCCTGTGAAGTGCAAGTTGATGTCTTCCATAGGCAGTACTTGTGAGTATCCACCGCCAGCGGCACCACCTTTCATTCCAAAACAAGGTCCGAGTGAGGGTTCGCGCAGAGCGACGATTGCTTTTTTGCCAATGTAATTTAATCCTTGAGCCAGAGCCACAGAGGTAGTGGTTTTCCCACTTCCGCTTTTGTTGGGCGTGGTTGCCGTAACCAAGATTAGCTTGCCTTGGCTGATTTGCGCGTGGTTGGGAACAAAATCGACCTTAGCCTTATATTTTCCGTATTGTTCTAAAATTTCTGGATCAACGTTGTTGTCTGTGGCAATCGCTTCGATGCGCTTCAGCTGTGCCTGTTGGGCAATTTCAATGTCGGTTAGCATAGGTTTTACGGGGTAAAGATAGGAATTGAGAGTCAATTATTTAAAAGAAACAGTGACATGTCCCAAAGAATGAACACTAGCCGAAGCGGTTTGATTGGCTTGGATAAATTCGGCATTGGTTGCAGCGCCTGCCATGATGTACATGCCCTTTTTAATGGGTTCTCCGTATTTTGCTGCCAAGCGGGTGGCGGCGGCGAGACTTTTCCAAGGGTTGTTCATGATGTCGTTGGAGGATCCTTCTGCCACGGTGTTTTCATCGATGCGTAATTGCATGTTCAGGTTGTTGAGCGATTCGGTCACGGCCATCCAATCGCCCACGGAAAAACCGATAGAAGAGCAGTTGTCGGCCACCACATCCTCCAAGGAAAACTTGAAATTTTGGTATCTAGAATCAATAATTTCGATGGCGGCGGCTACAGCATCAACGTATTCGATTACTTCGGTTTCGTTGAGTTCGCCGTTGATGTCTTTTGATATTCTGAAACAGATTTCGGGTTCCACGCGGGGGTGGATGTACTGACTTCTTGCGGTGGTGTTGTTATTTGGAATCAGCATCGACGAGGTAAGTCGTCCCCAGATTAAATCGTGTACACCCATTTGTTGCATTTTGGCTTCGGAAGTGAATCCCATTTTTAGTCCGATGAGGGTTTCGCCTTCTTTTATTCGTAGGTCGATGAGTTCTTTTTGCACTTCATAGGCTTGGTCGAGCGTAAGGTTTTGCGCTAGGCTAATTTGTTTGATTGGCTTGGCTTGATGCGCCGCTTGGTGAAGTGATTGTGCAATTTCTTTGATGTTGGCCATGGGTTTGCTGATGTTGCAAAGTTAATGGTCACCAGGGATGAATTGGGATATTCTGTTGGAATCTTAAACGATTATAATCGCTTATAGTTGCTTTTTAAGGAAACTTTTGTTAAATTTGTAACATTATGCGGAGGTGGAAATGCGGTTTTTTACTACAGTCTTTTTGAAAGAGGCGGATGAGTTTTTGTCGACATTGGATTCTAAGACAGTAATCAAAGTTCTGTACAATATTGAACTAGCTGAGAATTCCAATGATAGGAGGTTATTTAAGAAACTTCACGACGAAATTTGGGAGTTTAGGACTCTTTTTAATGGAGCGCAAATTAGGCTTATGGCCTTTTGGGATACGAGGGATAAATTGGAAACATTGGTAGTAGCGACGCATGGGTATGTCAAAAAGACATCTAAAGTGCACAAAAACGAAATTGATAAGGCAATTGCCTTGCGAAAAAAATATATGAGCCAAAAATGAGTCTTGAAATGAAACAGCAAAATAAAAATGTCATTACGCTTTCTGAGATGAAGGATAAATACATTGGTGTTGTGGGTTCGGAATTGAGGAATGAATTTGAACATGAATTGAACATGGAATTGTTGGGCAGGATGATTAAGGCTACCCGGCGATTTAGGAATTTAACGCAATTGGAGTTGGGTAATCGGGTAGGTGTGGGAAAGGCTCAAATTTCGAAATGGGAATCAAGTGCAAATAATGCTACGGTTGATACCATCGTTAGAGTATTTACTGCATTGGGTGCGGAAATTGGGTTCAGTGTGACTGTGGGCGATTCTCGAATGGAATTGTTAGAAAACAATCAGAAATAAAACCGTGGTGTTACCTTTGAAGAATGATTTCACAAGAAGTGATTGAAGCAGCCGCAAAGCGGCTGCGTAATGCTCAAGAAACCGGTTTACCCTGCGCTCCGGTGAGAGAATTGATTGGTGATAGTGATATTGCCGCGGCCTATGCGGTGCAAAAAATCAACAATGATTTGCGAGTTGCTGATGGCGGACGTGTGGTGGGTTTGAAAATCGGATTGACATCCCTAGCCGTGCAGAAGCAGTTGGGTGTGGATCAGCCTGATTTTGGTTTGTTGTTTGCCGATACCGAGGTGAAAAATGGTGGCGGCGTACTTGCGTCTACAATATTGCAGCCCAAAGCGGAAGCGGAAATTGCCTTTGTAATGAAGCACGATTTGGTGGGCGAAATCACAGAGGAAACCGCAATGGATGCGATAGATTACGTAGTTGGAGCAATCGAAATTGTGGGGTCACGCGTGTTAAATTGGGATATTAGAATTACAGATACGGTGGCCGATAATGCCAGTGCAAGTCATTTTGTATTGGGCGATGTTCGCCAGGATGTTAACGAGATGGATTTGGCGGCGGTAAAGATGCAGTTGCATAAAAATGGCGACTTGGTTTCTGAGGGTGTGGGTGCGGCTTGTTTGGGAAGTCCGCTGAAAGCGTTGGTTTGGCTAGCCCAAACATTCGCTGAATTGGGTACGCCGTTAAAGGCGGGTGATATTGTGTTGAGTGGTGCATTGGGTCCGATGTGCGCCGGCGAAGCCGGCGATACCTTCGCTGCAAGCATCGAAGGGTTTGGCACTGTATCGTTTACTTTTGAATAATGATCCAATCCTAGCAATGTCGTTTGGATTTGTTGAATTGACTATAGTTATATGAATAAAATCAAAGTAGCCATCATTGGCTCAGGAAATATCGGGACCGATTTGATGATTAAGGTCATGCGAACCGCAAAGCACCTAGAAATGGGCGTTTTTGTGGGGATCGACCCCAGCAGCGATGGCTTGGCGAGGGCGGAACGAATGGGCGTGGCAACCACCCACGAAGGAATTGATGGTTTGTTGAATCATCCATTGTGGCCCGAAATCGGATTTGTGTTTGATGCAACATCGGCCAAAGCACACGTAAATAATTACGATAAAATCAAAGCATTTGAAGGCAAGCGCGTGATAGATTTGACCCCAGCGGCCATTGGTCCATTCATGGTACCTCCGGTGAATTTTGATTCGCTCTCGGATGTGCCAAATGTAAATATGGTTACCTGTGGCGGTCAAGCAACCATCCCGATGGTGGCGGCGGTAAATCGTGTTGCCAAAGTACATTACGGCGAAATTGTGGCCAGCATCGCATCAAAAAGTGCGGGTCCGGGGACTAGGGCCAACATCGACGAATTTACGGAAACTACAGCCCATGCCATCGAACAGGTGGGTGGGGCAACCAAAGGCAAAGCTATTATCGTCCTGAATCCTGCCGAACCGCCGTTGGTGATGCGTGATACCGTGTTTACTTTGAGCGAACTCGCCGATACAGAAGCCATCAAACAGAGCATCGATAAGATGGTGGCCGAAGTACAACAATATGTACCGGGATATCGATTGCATCAAGAAGTGCAATTTGAAATTATATCGCCAGAACAAGCCGTTTTTATTGAAGGGTTGGGCAAGGTGAGTGGGTTAAAAACGACGGTGATGTTACAAGTTCGTGGTGCGGGTCACTACTTACCGGAATACGCGGGAAATTTGGACATAATGACAAGTGCTGCGCTGGCTACGGCTGAGAAAATGGCAGCCAATCAGAAAGGAGATATCGCATGAGAAAGGTTTATATTCAGGATGTTACGTTGAGAGACGGACAGCACGCCATCAAGCATCAATACAGCAAGTCCAAGATGACGGAAATTGCGTTGGCGTTGGATGCGGCAAAAGTGGATGCCATTGAAATTGCGCATGGCGATGGCTTGGCGGGTGCGAGTTTTAACTACGGTTTTGGTGCTCATACGGATTGGGAGTGGTTGGAAGGTATTGCGGGTCAGTTGAAGCATGCGAGGCTAACGACCTTACTTCTGCCGGGTATCGGGACGATTGACGATCTAAAACGCGCCCGGGATTTGGGTGTTGAGAGTGTGAGAATTGCGACGCATTGTACCGAGGCGGATATCGCAGCGCAGCACATCGAAGCAGCCAAAAAACTGGGAATGGACGTCGGTGGATTCTTGATGATGGCGCACATGAACGAACCCAAAAAATTGGCGGAGCAAGCGGTTTTGATGGAAAGTTATGGGGCAGATTGCGTTTACGTGACCGATAGCGCTGGGGCTTTGCTCATGAACGATGTCGCCGACCGAATGAAGGCTTTCAAGGATGTTCTTAAGCCGGAGACGGAAATTGGAATTCACTGTCATCACAACTTGAGTTTGGGCGTTGCAAATACTATTGTTGCCTTGGAACATGGTGCTACTCGTTTGGATGCCTCTTTGGCTGGAATGGGTGCGGGGGCTGGAAATGCGCCTTTGGAGGTGTTGATTGCGGTGTTGAATCGGATGGGTGTAGCTCATAACAGTGATTTGTATGCTTTGATGGATGCGGCAGATGATTTGATTCGTCCGTTGCAGGTGCGTCCGGTGCGTGTGGATCGCGAAACCTTGAGTTTGGGATATGCGGGTGTTTACTCCAGCTTTTTGTTGCATGCCGAAAGGGCTTCTGAGCGATATGGGATTGATACTCGTAGTATATTAGAAGAGCTGGGCAAGCGAAAAATGGTAGGTGGTCAGGAGGATATGATCGTGGACGTGGCTTTGGATATGCTAAAATCAAAGGGTCGGTAGTCGACTTTCTTTTGCGAAGTAGTTGTTGTTCTAGGTGCTAAAACGACGAACATCGATTTTTAGCGGACGGAGTGATAGTTTATGAGAATTATGTGGAATAGTTTTTGATAACTGGGCCCTTGAACCTCTATAAATTTGTAAAAAATTATGAAACGTAATGTATTTATCGGCGGCCTATTGGCTGCGTTGTTGGTGGGAACCACTGGCTGCGGTATCAGTTCGAAGGACGCTTATCAAAAATCTAAGTTGAGTGGCTTCGTAGCGGATCAAACCAAATTGTTGATCGATGAGAACAACATGAAGTTGGATAAGGGCGATGGTGGCATCGGAAAAGCGGTGGAAGAAACCAAAGTAAAGGTTGCTGCAATTGATGCAGATTTAACTAAGTCTAAGGCGGAAATTGCTGTATTGGAAGCTAAGTTGGAAGCGGTTGAGGCGTTGGAAAAAGAAAGCAAAGCGGAATTTGAGCGTAGTAACGTGACTACAGTATTTTTTGCATTGAATTCTTCTCAGTTAACCAATGATGGCATGCAAGAGTTGTATCGTTGGAAAGTGGGTGCGGATCGCAGTGCAACATCGTATGATTTTAACATTGTGGTTTATGCTTCGGCCGACAAAACCGGTTCTGAAACTGCCAATGCGAAATTGCGTGAACGTCGTGCCAATGCGGTAAAGAATTTCATGTCGAATTCTTTGGGCGTTCCAGCTGCAAAAATTCAAATTGTAACTGCGCAACCTGCATACACCGGAACCAATAACTTGGACCGTCGTGTTGTTGTAGGTGTTGTCGTGAAGTAATAACCTGTTTTTAATTTAAGTTGTTTAGGGGAGGCCGCGCGCAGCGCGGCCTCCCCTTTTTTTATGCCAAATACCACGGACATCCCCATCCTGTGTTATATTCGCTTTTTATGAATTTGACAATTCTAAACCATCGCAGTAGGCTGCAATCTGTGTCGCAGTCGTGGCGTGCTTCCCTTCTCGTTTGCTTATTATTTTTTGGGTTGGTGTTTCCCCTATCGGCACAGACAAATTCATCATCAAACAACCTTTCAGAATACGTCAATCCATTTGTGGGCACGGGCGGACATGGACACACTTTTCCTGGAGCGGCATCGCCCTTTGGCATGGTTCAATTGAGCCCCGATACCCGCATCGATGACAGTTGGGATGGTTGTGGCGGATATCATTACGACGATAGTTTTATTTATGGATTTTCGCATACCCATTTGAGTGGTACCGGCGTAAGCGATTATGGCGATGTGTTGATGATGCCCATTGGCGGACCGAGGGCCATCATGCCGTCTTTCAATCCTTTTAATTATCGAAGTCGCTTTGATCATAGCACCGAAGTCGCTGAAGCGGGTTACTATTCCGTGTATTTGCCAGCCCATGAAGTGAAGGCCGAACTTACGGTGACGCCTCACGTAGGCATACATCGTTACACATACTATCAGTCGCTAGGACAAACTAAGTTTACCGCCAAAGTATTGATTGATCTGAATCACCGCGATTATGTGATTTCGCATCGCATGGAACAGTTGGATCAGCATCGCATTGGTGGATGGAGACAGAGTAAAGGCTGGGCAAATAACCAGTGGGTGTTTTTTGTGATTGAATTTTCGCAGGACATTTCTCGCATCATCACAGCCCAAGACGGTCGGAAAATGGTGGTTGAGTTTGATATGGGCTATTCAGATGCCAATTCGGGGTCTGGGAATGCATCGGCCAACCCTTCCAAATACGGCGAAGGACATTTATGTGAAATCGTTGCCAAGGTGGGGATTTCCTTTACCAACGAAGCCGGGGCAATGGCCAATTTGAATGCTGAGATGATGGGCGATAAGAGTTTTAACGACTATCGGGCAATGGCAAAGCAGGCCTGGAATGAGGAGTTGAGTAAGATTCAAGTGACCAGTGATTACGAGGCGCAGACGTTTCGGGTGGGGGCACAGTCGGTGAAGACAGATGTCGAAAAGCGCAAGTTTTATACGGCACTATATCATTGTATGATTCACCCTAGTTTGGCAAGCGACGTAGATGGAAGGTATCGTGGACGCGACCAGCAAGTGCATCGGGTGGGTGAAATTGCCGCCAATGTAGTTCGAGTGAGTACTTCAAAACATCACAAAGTGTATTCGGTTTTTTCATTGTGGGATACGTATCGGGCGCTGCATCCTTTGTTGAGTATAATCGACCCAGATCGGACGGTGGATTTTGTTCGGAGTTTCCTTTTGCAGTATCAGCAGGGCGGGAAATTGCCTGTGTGGGAGCTGGGTAGCTGTGAGACGGAGTGTATGATTGGCTATCACAGTGTCAGTGTAATTGCCGATGTGATTCTCAAAGAAATTGGGGTAGAAAAGGATGTTCAAGGTCGGCCCGTTTACCCATTTGATTACAGTTTGGCCTTGGAAGCGATGGTGCACAGTGCCAAATTGAAAGACTCTGCTTTTTTGGATCAGCAGGGAAAGCAACTCGGTTACATGGGTGTAGAAAATACCGCAGAAAGTGTGTCGAAGTTGTTGGAATATGCCTACGACGATTGGTGCATCGCACGGGTAGCCTATGTATTGAGCAAAGATGATATTGCTAAAACCTTCTATGCTCGCAGCGAGCGGTGGAAGAATGTATACGACGAGAAGACGGGTTTCATGCGTCCGCGTGTGAATGGAGGATGGCTAACGCCTTTTGATCCGAAGGAGGTGAACAACCATTTTACTGAGGCCAATGCTTGGCAATATTCGATGTATGTTCCTCACGATATCATGGGGATGATGGATAAATTGGGTGGTGTAAAGGCTACGGAAAATCATTTGGATTCTTTGTTTAGCGCAGATTCACGCACTACGGGCCGCGATCAAGCCGATATTTCGGGGTTGATTGGTCAGTATGCCCATGGCAACGAACCGAGTCATCATATGGCTTACTTGTATAACTATTGTGGAAAGCCGGAGAAGGCGCAGGCCATTGTGGACAGGGTTTGTAAGACATTTTATAAAGACAGTCCGGATGGATTGATTGGCAATGAGGATTGCGGACAGATGAGTGCTTGGTATGTGATGAGCGCGATGGGGATTTACGCGGTTTGTCCGGGCAGCAATGTCTATACTACCGGTGTGCCTCAGTTTTATGAAGTGGAAATTCAGCGTGAGGGGAAATCGCCTTTTTATATCACACGAGGCAGTTTGAATACGGAGGAAAAGAC
>CANIZU010000042.1 GCA_947472115.1 Flavobacteriales bacterium
GCCGTAATCCACCTTTCTTTGCCCTGCTGGCTTTGCGGTCCCCGTGGCAACCTTGCTTACCGTTTTATTGCTCGCCACCCCAAAACTAATCGGCAAGCCCGTTTCTTTTAAAATGCGATCCTTGAGCTCCATCGCCAATTTCCATGATCCAAAAAACTTGTCCATGCCCGTCAAGTCAATGTAAAACTCGTCGATGCTGCTTTTCTCATACAGCGGAACCGACTCGGCAATGATATCAGTAACATCCTTAGAATAATCGCTATACAGCTGCGAATCACCGCGAATGATTATAGCTTCCGGACATAATAGTTTGGCTTGCTTCATTGGCATCGCACTGTGTACGCCGAAGGCTCGAACCTCATAACTGCAGCTAGCCACCACGCCGCGGTCGCTGTTCCCTCCAATGATGACGGGTTTTCCGTTTAAGGCGCTGTTGCGCATTCGCTCTACACTCACAAAAAATGAGTCGAGGTCCATGTGGGTGATAATTGAGGAGGTAGAAGGAGAGTGCATGATTGATTAAAAAGTTGACAAATTTCCGTCAATAAGTTAATCAAAAAAATCAATCAAACAAGAAGGTTTTAAAACAATTTAAGTTGTTCGGGTAGCAATCGGAATGATTTGCGATGGTGTGGGGTAATGCCGTGGGTTCGGATGGCATTTCGATGCGCGATCGTGGGGTAGCCCGCGTTTTGATTCCATCCATACTGAGGAAATTCTTGGTGAAGGTTTTCCATGATTTCATCTCGATGCGTTTTTGCCAGAATACTGGCGGCAGCAATGTGAACGAATCTGCCATCGCCTTTTACTTCTGTTTGATGTGGGATATTGGGGTAGGGCTTAAATCGATTGCCATCCACTGCAATAAATTCTGGTATCGTTCCCAATTTTTCGATGGCTCGGTGCATCGCCAAAATACTGGCATTCAATATGTTTATCTGGTCGATTTCCTCAGGGCTACAAACGCCAATGGCCCAATAGAGTGCTTCCTTTTCGATGACGTTGCGAAGGGTGTTTCGGTGCGATTTGCCAACTTGCTTGGAATCGTTTAGCCATGGGTGGTGAAAATCATTGGGTAAGATCACCGCTGCGGCAACAACAGGGCCGGATAAACAGCCTCTGCCAGCTTCGTCGCAGCCAACTTCTATTAAATGGGGGTGGATTTTGGGTAGCAGCATATATAGCGGGGGTTCAATCGTTGCTGGCTTTCCCAAACAAAGCAAATCCGTATTTGTAACTGACTTCTACACTTTGCCAAAAGCAGATCATCAAACCATTGATGCCATATTTCCAGCCACTTTTGAGTAGGTAATTTCGAAGAAATCGCGCCAAACCCGATGTGATAAGTTTGCATAAAAGGAATAAAACCAACCCTTGACGTTGAATGACAAAGCCTGGATGATTGTGTAGTTCGTCCTTTAGGGCTCGGCCACCGATTTTGCCAAATCTCAAGGCTTGACGTTTTACCGCCGCTAAATCAGCATAGGTATAATGCAAAATATCGCCAGAGATACTACCTACGGAGTGTTGCTTATCGATTAGAAATTTGTCGTGCGGATTCCTGCCATCCCAACGACCACATCTCCGATCCCAAAGTCGCATTTTTGTATCAGGATACCACCCGCAGCCTCGGATTGGCTGATCCCCAAGGTGATTTAACCGTGAAATGGAATATCCTTTGATTTTTCCGAAAGTAAGGCCATTTTGGATCGCCAACTTGAGTTGGTCTCGCAATTCTATAGACAAACACTCGTCGGCATCTAGGCTTAAAACCCAATCAAACGATGCTTGATCTTTGGCCCAGTTCTTTTGCTGGATATGACCTTCAAAGGGATGTTGAATAACGCGGGCGCCTTTTTCTTCGGCAATATGATAGGTGTTGTCTGTACTAAAACTATCAACCACCAAGACTTCATCGGCAATTCCAATTACCGAATCAATACAATTGCCAATCTTGTTGGCTTCATTGTAAGCGATAATCACCACCGATATGCCCGTGTTGGGTTCCATGGTAGCGAAGATACAAAACTATCTTCACTGGGGTGCTTAACTCGCTTTGTTGAAGTGGTCGAGAATGACCTGACGCCCCGATTTGGAAACTCTCACTTGTTCGCCGTTGTGGAGTAGTACTGTGTTTCCCATCAATGATCTCAATTGTTTTTGATGCACTGCGAATGACCTATGGGTTCTAATGAACTGATTGGGAAGCATTTCAAGAATCTTTTTTATTGTTTTAGAAACGATATAGATTTTTGCATCTGTGTGTATGCGCGTGTATGATCCAAAACCTTCGAGCAATTTGATGGAATGCGTTTCAATATATATAAGTGCACCTTTCTCCTTGATTACTAAATTGTTTTTGTCGGCCGCTTTTCTTAAAGCCAAACAATGGTAAAATCTATCAATTGTATCTTGAATATCAAAAGCTGTAAATGGGGCATTGATATAGTCTCTGATATTTACTTCTCTAGCTATTCTCAAACAATCTTGCGCGCTTTCGTGGTTGCTATCTATAATTACATAGTAGGCGAAACAATCAGGGTCTAGCATTGCGCTGATTGGACCTTCATGATTCCTAATGTCAACAAATACGAAAGGTGGATTTTTGTCGTAATCCACATCCAACATTTTCACTTCTTCGATATTAGAAATGCAGCGCAAATTGGTTATTTCACTTTTGATTGCGGTATAAGTATCTTGATCTGACGAATGAGATAAGTAGTAAAATGCGTCCATTTTTTCGAATTAGTATTGAAATAAACCAAGTTGTTAGTTCTTTCTAAGTTTAGTTTTTAATTAGTTTAATTTTTTTTTCTAGTGGCTCAAATTTCGGTTATTAATTGGTTATAATCATGCGTTTTAGACATAATTTATATTGAATTTATGTGAATACGACATGATTAAATAATTTCAATTAAATGATATAATGTAATTAAGTAAAAATAAAATAAATAATTATTTATTTTTGATTATTATTATCCCAATATATTGCCAAAATTGTAGGAAATGTCATGTACGCTCGATAATTTCGTGCAGCGCCCAAATTATTACTAGAAGTAATAAGCCAACCTAGCAATAGTATTGCTTGAGCATAAAAAAGCCCCTCATTGCTGAGAGGCTTCTTGTGGGCCCACTTGGAATCGAACCAAGCACCTACTGATTATGAGTCAGTTGCTCTAACCGAATGAGCTATAGGCCCAAATCCCACGTTTACTAGGGTTTTGCGGGGGGCAAATTTATGAAATTTTCTTCAGCGTCCACAACTGCGCATAAATATTATTTCATGGGGTTCCCATTAGTTACTTTTCGATTTGTATTTTCGCAATGTGCGAGCCTCTAAATTACCCAACCAAGGTCTGTCGATATTTACTGTAATGTCGGCCCTGGCCACCAAGCACAATGCAATCAACCTTTCTCAAGGGTTCCCTGAATTTAATCCACCCCCAGGCTTAATCGACAAAGTAAATGAATCGCTTTTGGGTGGAAAAAATCAGTATTCGCCCATGGCCGGACAAATGAGTTTGCGGGAAGTGATTGCGGAACGACAAAATTCATGGGGTAGGAGTTTTGCGATCAATCCTGAAACAGATATTACCATCGTTCCAGGTGCAACTGCTGGTTTGTTTGCCGTTTTTCAAGCATTTGTGCAACGTGGAGATGAAGTCATCTTGTTTGATCCCTCTTACGATAGCTATGCGCCTTCCATCGTTTTGGCAGGTGGTATTCCCGTCCGAATCCCTTTGAATGACGACTTTTCGATGCCTTGGGAGTTGTTGAAATCGAACATTTCTAGTAAAACAACAATGATAGTGGTCAATACACCACACAATCCCTTGGGTTTGGTTTTTTCACGATTCGACTGGTCGATATTGGCTTCTTTGGTTCAAAATACCGAGATCATTGTACTGTCCGATGAAGTGTATGAACACATGGTTTTTGATCAAAATCAACATGTTTCGGTCTTGCAAATTCCTGCATTGCAGAATCAAGCCATCGCCATTTCATCGTTTGGTAAAACCTTCCACGCCACCGGTTGGAAGCTGGGCTATGTGACGGCTAAGGCTGAATTGAGCGCGGAGATTAGAAAAGTATATCAATTCTTGGCATTTGCCGCAAATACACCCATGCAGTTTGCTGCCGCAGAGTTTTTACTGGAAAACCCCGAATACGAAACTTCTGTTTCTGAGATCATGCAATCGAAACGCAACTTTTTTGCCGATGGATTATCTCAATCCAGGTTCCAATTGCTACCGTGCGAAGGTGCCTATTTTCAGATTGTTGATTATTCATCGATTTCTGATAAACGGGATAGCGATTTTGCGGAATGGCTCACAATTGAGCATAATGTGACTGGGATTCCGGTGAGTGCATTTTACCAAAATCCCAATCCCAATCAACGATTACTGCGATTCTGTTTTGCCAAAAACAACGATACACTCCAAAAAAGTCTTGATGTATTATGTCGACTCTAAACGTATTTTTGGTTCAAACGCCCCTCATTTGGGAGAATCCGATAGCGAATCGGGCTCGACTTCAATGGCATTTGTCTCAAACGATGCCCAATTCGTTGGTTGTTTTCCCTGAGATGTTTTCTACGGGTTTTACTATGAATCCAGAAAAAGCTGCGGAAACGATGGACGGCGAAACGGTGCAGTGGATGGCTGAAATGAGTAAAGACCGGATGATTTGCGGTAGCCTATCGATCAAAGAAAATGGCTCTTACTACAATCGCTTTTTGTCGTTTTACCAGGGCGAAAAGGTGGCTCAGTACGATAAGCGTCATTTGTTTTCTTACGCAGGCGAGCACGAGGTTTACCAAGCTGGCAGTGAGACTTGTGTTTTTACATATCAGGGATTTAAGATTGCGCCATTTATTTGTTACGATTTGCGATTCCCAGCTTGGATAAGAAAAACGGTTCTAAGGGATGAATTAGATTGTCCGGATGTTTTGTTGTTCGTGGCAAATTGGCCGAGCGCCAGGATTTCGGCATGGGACGTTCTATTAAAAGCGAGGGCTATCGAAAACCAAGCATTTGTGATAGGAGTAAATCGGGTAGGGAACGACGAAAAGGGAATTGCGCACAATGGTCATACACAGGCCGTCAAATATGACGGGGATTATCTTTTAGAGCCGCATCAAAGAGAAGCCATCGCACAAATAATATTGGAGAAGTCACCCTTGGTGCATTTCAGAGAAAGGTTTCCGTTCTTGAGCGATGCGGATGGATTCTGACAAAAAATTTACATGTAACATGATTTATGTCAGTATATTTGCATCTGTGAAATTCAAATTCAATCGCTTGCCTGGCCTTACTCGATATACCGTGGTGGCTATGCTGTTTATAGCGATGCTAATGAGTTTGACGAGTTACACTTTTTTTGAGCAGTCAAATTGTGCTTCCATTGAATGTGAAATGGATGTTGATCTGTACGAGGTCGATAATACAAAATTCGATGGTCATTTTCCTTTAGATTTAAAATTCGCGACGGTTGGATGGATTCCATTTCATGTGGAGACACCGATCAAAATTCTATTTTGCGATCAAAAACAGCATTTTTTGTCTTCCATTATGGATAAACGCTATTTAGCGTTCCATAGTTTGAAGATTTTTTGTTGATGCCATTTTGCTCGGACTTTCATTTTTGAAAGTTTCTGCAAGTGCGGATTTGCCTTTTAGTAGAGGCATTGTCAATCATCAATAAAAAATGAAAATGAAAAAAATAAAATTATTCACTTGGGCATTGAGCCTTGTTTATGCAGGAAATATTTGGGCCGCGGATCCGGTTCCACAACCGCTTCGTATTCCATTATCGAAAGATGAAAAACAATACCTTCAGTTTACCTTGTTAAATCAGGTTTGGCTGAGGGGCAATGAAAGTAACGCGGGTACTACCGTTTTGGGAGATTTGCAAAAGAATACAGTAGATCTAGGTTTACGTAGAACACGTTTCCAGCTTTTTGGAGAAATCGCACCCAAAACATTCGTCTATTTCCAATTCGGTCAGAACAATTTTAATAGGGTTGTGGCTATGAATGGAAATCGAAAAAACACATTCTTTATTCACGACGCGCTTTGTGAATATCGCATCGGAAAATCGCAGCAGAAAATCGGTGGAGGTCTCACCATTGCCAATGGATTAAGCAGGTTCTCTCAACCCAGTATTTCAACTATTATGGGGTTAGATGTGCCTGTTTTTGCTCAAGCTACGGTCGATCAAACGGATCAGTTCAGTAGAAAACTGAGTGTTTATTCTAGAGGTCAGGTAGGAAAGGTTGATTATAGAGTTGTGTTTTCAGACCCATTTCCTGTTCAATCCAATGGCGCGGCACAACCGGTTCTAGGCGACAATGCTTCTTTTGCGTTGAAAGGTCATCATTGGCAGTATCAGGGGATGTTAGCGTATCAATTTTTTGAACACGAACAGAATCAAACGCCGTATATGCCTGGTACTTATTTGGGTAGCAAAAAGGTGTTCAACATTTCGGTTGGAGGGATTTACCAGAAGGGTGCGACATGGAATACGCTAAGCAACGGTGCAACGGGCAAAAAGGACACGGTTTTTAACAATATGATTTTGTTGTGCGCTGAATCGTTTTTGGATATGCCTATGAACAAGGAGAAGGGAACGGCAATTCATGCGTATTTGGGTTATTTCTCTACCAATTATGGTCATAATTACGTTCGATACAATGGTATCATGAATCCTGCAACGGGAACTGCAGTGACGGGATTGGCTACAGATGCTGGCAATCAATATGGGAATGCCTATCCAATGTTTGGAACTGGGAATGTAATTCATGGTCAATTTGGCTATGTGCTGCCAAAAGATCTGTTAGGAAAAGATGGCGTTGCAGGAAAGTTGCAATTGTATACATCGGCTACATCATCGAGATACGAAAGACTTAAAAATCAATCGCTTACCAATGCAAGTGTTGGTATAAATTGGTTAATGCCTGGCAATCGTTCAAAGATTACATTGGATGTCACAAATAGAGCTGCCGTGGCTTTGACATCTGGAGGGAATTTCTCAACGGAAAGAAAAAATACAATTACAGTTCAATATCAAATTAATATTTAATAAAAATCGAATTATGAAAAACACACATCAAATTCCCAAAGACGGGATACAAGGATTAAAGGAGAATTTTTCTGGCGATGCATTGTCGGGATTTTTGGTTTTCTTATTGGCTTTGCCATTGAGTATTGGTATCGCCAAAGCGAGTGATTTTCCCGCAATTATGGGGTTAATGACCGCTATGATTGGAGGTATTGTAGTTTCTATTATTGCGGGTTCGCCACTTACGATTAAGGGCCCAGCAGCTGGTTTGATTGTCATTATTGCCGGATCTGTTTCTGAGCTTGGTGGCGGTGATTCCGTATTGGGATGGCATTTGGCCTTGGGTGCAATTTTGATTGCCGGGTTAATTCAAATTGTATTCGGATTGGCAAAAATGGGTTCCTTGATTGATTTCTTCCCATTGAGCGCGGTTCATGGTATGCTTGCCGCCATTGGTATTATCATTATGTCGAAGCAATTACATGTATTGGTTGGCATCAATCCGATGAATCATTTGGGCAAACCCATGGTTGAGCCTTTAGAACTGATTTCTGAATTGCCAAATACTTTCATGAATATCAACAAATCTGCGGCTGTGGTGGGTTTGATTAGTTTAATAATCGTATTCCTTTGGCCAAGAATTAAGCACGCAACGCTAAAGAAAATACCTGCGCCAGTTTTGGTGTTGGCTGTTGCTATTCCATTGGCTCAGAAATTGGGTTTAGATCAAAAGAAATTCATCCATTTTGACAAAGGGTTTATTGATTCTTTGGCGTTGAACGTGAGTTTTGATGGCATGAGTCAGACAGGCACATTTATCAAATACGTGATGATGTTTGCGTTGGTTGGTAGTTTAGAGAGTTTGCTTACAGTGAAGGCGATCGATATGTTGGATCCTTTCAAGAGGAAAAGCAATGCGAATAAAGATCTTATTGCGGTGGGAATTGGTAATTCTCTAAGTGCACTTTTGGGTGGTTTGCCGATGATTTCTGAAGTGGCTCGTTCTAGTGCGAACGTAAACAACGGCGCAAAAACGCGTTGGGCCAATTTCTTTCATGGGATATTTATTTTGATATTTTTGTGTTTCACATTGCAGTTCAGTGATTTGATCCCAAATGCGGCGTTGGCGGCGATGTTGATTGGTGTAGGTTTCAGATTAGCGAATCCCAAAGAATTTGCGCATATGTTGCATATTGGCTGGGAGCAGTTGGTAATTTTCTGTGCAACTATTTTGGCGACATTGGCCACTGATTTGTTGGTGGGTATTGGATTTGGTATTTTGGTAAAAATCATTATTGAAAATATCAACGGGGTTCCTGTGGGTTCCATCTTTAAGGCCGATTACTCTATTGATGGAAACACGATGCGCATTAAAAAAGCGGCGGTTTTCTCCAATTGGTTGGGTATTCAATCGGCAATGAAGAAGATCGAATTGACATCGAATTTCACCATTGACGTTTCTGAATGTAAGGTTGTGGATCATACTGTGATGGAGAATTTACATAACCTAGAAAGAGATTTTAAAAACAGTGGCGGTTCATTGATCGTCACCGGAACTGACAATATGGTTATGAGTTCTAGACATCATCATCCATTATCTGCACGGAAACGGTAATCCGAACGCCATGAGTCATTCAAATCAATTGGATCATGTATTGCATGAACTAAAACACTATTTGCCTGCACAGGCACCGCTGAAAGATTTTATCCATCATAATACGTTGCATGGATTTCAATCGAACTCCTTTTTTGAAGGGATAGCAAAAGCATCGGCCATTTTTGGTTATAAGACGTTGTTGCCACTTACGGATTACCGGGCTCGTTTTATTAAGGGCGACATTAGCATCGATACGCTAAAAGAAGTTGTTGTAAAGCAAAAGCCCAATGAAGACATCGACAAATGGATTCATTTGTTATTGTATTCTGATATCTCGGAGGAACTGGATGAGCGCATCGGGAAGTTGAGAAGGGAATGGGTAAAGCATACTGGAATTGATTTGGATTCCATGGTTCATCCCATCTTGTTTCGAATCCTTTGCAGTTACTTAGATCAAGGGATTTCTACTTGGAGATTTCCTGAGAAGAATATTGGGTTCTTAGATGCCATGCGGACCATTGAATCAAGTACGCATAGCAGCTTTTTTGCGACATCGGAGGCGAGGAATTTATTGATTTCCGGTGATTGCAGCATACATTCTTTGTTGAAACGCATCGTTGGAGATGATTCATTTACGGAGCAATATCTATTTGATCAACAATTTGCTCATCAGGGTTGGTCGGGTATAGTGGTGAGCGTTGAATTGCAGCCAGAGAGTTTATTGGATGGACGAAAAATTTCCTTAGAGGATTTGATTGTATTTGAACTTCTATTAGAAATTGATGTGATGGTTATGAAAAAAGGCCACAATTTCCCTCCTTTGAGTGCATTTTTATTGCCAGAAGCCATAGATCTTTTTGCTCCTGTCTTGCCATCTCCGGCATCTGAGATTGTGAGATTATGGCAGCTAGCCATGGAAAAGTCTTTCTATGATCAGGTTTTAAAGGGATTGTCTGAAAATATCAAATTGTCAAAACAAAGAAGTGAAAAGAGTTTTCAGGCGGTTTTTTGTATCGACGATAGAGAATGTAGTTTAAGGCGTCATTTGGAGGATTTGGATAAGGCTTGCGAAACATTTGGAACGCCCGGTTTTTTTGGGGTAGCATTTTATTATCAACCCGAAGACGGAAAATTCAAAACCAAATTGTGCCCGGCCCCAGTTACGCCATCGCATTTAATAAAAGCCGTTGGAGCCAATGCCAAACGAAAAACGGATGCGCACTTTAGTCATCAAACACATTCATTACTTCCTGGATTTCTGATTTCTCAAACGCTCGGATTTTGGTCGGCCATAAAGTTATTTGCTCAGATTTTTAAGCCATCGATGAGTCCGGCAACGTCCACTTCACTGCAGCACATGCACAAGGAGAGTTTGCTGTCAATTGAACACAAAGGAGAATTCGATAACCACTTACAAATTGGTTTCACCAAGGCGGAAATGGCAGACAGGGTTGAGGCTTTACTGAAAAGTATGGGCTTGATTAAGGATTTTGCTTCGCTTGTCTATGTAGTTTCTCATGGTAGCAGTAGCGTGAACAATCCTCACTTTTCGGCTTATGACTGCGGTGCATGTTGCGGTAGACCTGGGTCGGTGAATGCCAGAGTCATTTGTCATATGGCAAACGATAGCGAGGTAAGAGCAACGCTTAAACAAAGAGGCCTCGAAATTCCTGATGATGTAAGATTTGTGGGCTCTTTGCACGATACTTCAAGAGACGAAATCGTTTACTACGACGAGCAGTTGATGTCGGACAAACAAAAATCGCTTCACGAACAAAATATTGTAATTTTTGCCGAAGCGTTGAAGCAAAATGCCGTTGAACGTTCTCGCAGATTTGTATTATTAGATAAGCATCTACCAAAGGATAAAATCTTCCAAAGCGTAAGAAATCGCAGTGTTTCCTTGTTTGAACCACGTCCTGAATTGAATCATGCCACAAATACACTATGTATTGTGGGTTCTAGAAACATGACCAAAGGTTTGTTCTTGGATCGCAGGTCGTTTTTGAATTCTTACGATGCTTCCATTGATACCAACGGAGATTTACTCTATGGGATTTTGAAGGCCGCTGCACCCGTTTGTGGAGGTATCAATTTAGAGTATTTTTTCTCTCGGGTAGATAACCAAAGATTGGGCGCCGGGTCTAAGTTGCCACACAACGTAATGGGTTTGATAGGTGTGGCTAACGGAATCGACGGTGATTTAAGACCTGGCTTACCCAGTCAGATGATAGAAGTTCATGATCCGCTACGACTGATGATTATCGTGGAACATGAGCCGGAAAAAGTGCTTGCTGTGATTCAAAGAGCATCGGAAACCTACGAATGGTTTATCAACGATTGGATTCAGTTGGTTGCGATTAGTCCGAGCACAAAACAATTTTATCGATTTGAATCGGGAGAATTTGTTACGCAAGCTATCGCCAAGAAAGAAGTGCCGGTTAGTATCGATGTAGAGAAATTATTTCTGGAAGAGAGTGAGAATTTACCTGTAATGTTATTAGGGTCATGATGGAGATAATAATTCACGTTTTATTATGCATCCCAATCTTGGGATTCTTGGTTAGTTTGTTTATTCCAGAGGCGAAGGAAAATGTAATGTCGAGATGGACATTTGGAATGATCGGCATCAATCTCTTAATTCTTTTGATTTTCACTGGGTATTGGTTGTTGCATGGATTTCCATCCATTAATGTTAGGGATTGGATGTTGTTTCAAACCACTGGGTACGAGTTTTTCCTTGATTTTTATTTCGACAAAGTAACTGCTGTTTATGCGCTGGTAGGAGGTTTTTTGACCTTTCTTATTACAGTTTACTCAAGGTATTATTTGCACAGAGAAAAGGGTTATAAAAGGTTCTTTAATACGGTTTGGTTTTTCAATTTGGGATATAACTTAGCCGTTTTCTCAGGGAATTTGGAAACCTTATTCATCGGCTGGGAAATACTAGGTATATCGTCATTCTTGCTTATTTCCTTCTATCGTGAACGGTATCTGCCTGTGAAAAATGCAGTTCGTGTTTTTTCGATTTATCGAATTGGCGATATAGGTTTGATTTTAGCGATGTGGTTGATGCATCATTTGTGGCATGAGAATATCACGTTTGCCAAATTGGTGAATTTGGAATTGGTACACGAGCACATTCA
>CANIZU010000043.1 GCA_947472115.1 Flavobacteriales bacterium
CCGCAACCGCAAGTAGACGCTGCATTGGGGTTATTGAATGAAAACCCGCGATTTGCCAATCCATTTTCCCAATCCACTTCCATTCCCAGCACATACATCACATGGGCTTTGTTCATCACCGTCCGAATTCCATCCACATCGTAGATGGTATCACCCTCTTCTTTTTTGTCAAATGCCAACAGATAACTCATGCCCGAACAGCCTCCACCTTTCACGCCGATGCGCAAATACTGGTCGTCGCTCAATTCCAAACTCGCTTGCAATCGGTGCAATTCAACCAAAGCAGATGAAGTAAATTTCACTGGGGCGGTTTCAACAGAAGAAATGACAGTTTCCATAAATACAAATTTACGTAATTCGGGTAGGATTCTGCATAAACTTCTCGACGAACGGATTGTATCTTTGCCCAATGGATTTGCTCACATTGATTTCTCCTTTGGCGATTTTTCCTGCCGGAACGGATATGATTTTTATTCTGTGTATGATTGTAATACCGGCGCTTTTGGTATTTTTCACAGCCCAATACATGATGAAACAGCATGTATCGAACAGTGTACAAATGATCAAAACTGAGATTTTAAAAACCAATCATCAGAGTTTCACGCCGTTAAAATTGCAGGCTTACGAGCGGTTGACATTGTTTTTAGAGCGGACAAGTATTCCTGTTTTGATACAAACCTATGCACAAGCTGGTCAAACGGCCCGCGGCTTCGCCGCGGCCGCCTCGCACGCCATCAAAGAAGAATACAACTATAATGTATCTCAGCAAATCTATGTGAGTTCTCAAATGTGGACCCTCAACAAAGCCATCAAAGAACAACACTTGCAACTATTGCAAAATATTACCGCATCCCTGCCACCCGAAGCCTCCGCCGCCGATTTGTGTCAAAAACTCATCGAATTCCTCCAATCCATGGAAGTGCAACCCCAAGATCGCGGCCTAGAATTCATGAAAAATGAAATCGCTTTAACCCTCGGTCAATAATCCCATCGCACAGCATGTCAACCGAAAAAAAGAACAACAGCGGCCTGCCCATCGATGTGGTTTACGGTCCCAATGAAACAAAAGCAGCCGCTTCGGAACAACCCGGACAGTTTCCCTATACCAGGGGAGTAAAAGCCGATATGTACAGAGGTCGACTCTGGACAATGCGTCAGTACGCTGGATTTTCAACCGCTGAAGCATCAAACGAACGATATCACTACCTACTCAACCAAGGAACCACTGGACTTTCCGTTGCATTTGACCTCCCCACACAAATCGGTTACGATTCAGACCATGCCATGAGCGAAGGGGAAGTCGGCAAAGTGGGCGTAGCCATCGATTCTCTCGCCGATATGGAAATCCTTTTCAAAGGCATCCAATTGCAAGACGTCACCACCAGCATGACCATCAACTCCACCGCATCTACTTTATTGGCGATGTACGTGGCATTGGCCAAAAAGCAAGGGGCCGATCTCAGCAAAATCGGGGGCACAATCCAAAACGATATATTAAAGGAATACGCTGCCAGAGGTACTTACATCTATCCCGTAAGACCTAGTATGCGTTTGATTACCGATATTTTTGAATGGTGTAGCAAAGAACTTCCGCGATGGAATACCATCTCAATTAGTGGCTACCACATTCGCGAAGCCGGATCTACCGCCGTCCAAGAACTGGCCTTCACTTTAGCCAACGGCAAAGCCTATGTAGAAGCGGCCAAGAAAAAAGGGCTGGACGTGAATGTGTTTGGCAAACGTTTGAGCTTTTTCTTTAATGCACACAACGATTTCTTTGAGGAAGCAGCCAAGTTTAGGGCCGCCAGAAGAATTTGGGCCAATATCATGAAAAGCATGGGCGCAACCAACCCCGATGCGATGATGCTGCGTTTCCACACACAAACCGGAGGATCTACGTTAACGGCGCAACAACCCGAGAACAACATCGCCAGGGTTACGATTCAAGCATTAAGTGCCGTTTTGGGCGGTACACAGAGCCTACATACCAACGGTTACGATGAAGCGTTGAACCTTCCCACCGAAAAGGCGGCGAGAATTGCCCTGCGAACGCAACAAATCATTGCCAATGAAAGCGGAGCTGCGAGCACTGTGGACCCTTTGGCGGGATCTTATTATGTTGAACATCTTACAGATACGCTAGAGGCGGAGGCACTAAAACTCATCGACCAAATCGATGCGATGGGTGGTTCGGTGGCTGCCGTTGAAGCCGGATGGATGCAAGAGCAAATCGCCAGAAGTAGCTACGAAACGCAAAAATCGATCGAAAGTGGTGAGCAAATTGTGGTGGGTGTAAATGCTTTTACTTCCAATGAAACGGAATCGATGCCTTCGTTTAAAATAAACGATAGTATTCGGGTTCAACAGAGCGAAAAAATCGCCCATCTCAAAGCGACCCGAAATGCTGAAATTTTTTCGTCGGCCATCAAGAATTTGGACGAAGCATGTACCACCGAAAACAACCTAATGCCCCATATTTTGGACTGTGTTGAGGCATATGCCACCTTGGGAGAAATTGCTGATATACTGCGAAATAGGTTCGGCGAGTACCAAGGATAAACAATTGTTGTAACGTGCAATCTACATACCATTTAGTACCTTAGTGAAAAAAATTAAAAAACAAGCAAAAAAAATTAGCAGTTTGTGAATTTTGTCATTTTCTTAGCACTTTAGTTCAAAGGTGGAGCAACCATTAAACTAAAAAGCACAGTAAATTATCATCAGTAAAACCCATTATCGAAGCGAAAAAAAATGACGGACAAAAAGGCACATGAAGTTTCTTGGCAAGAATGCCTCACAATCATCAAAGACAATGTAACTCCGCAGAGCTACAAAACCTGGTTTGAGCCAATCAAAGCCATCCGTTTGACCAACAAGGTGCTTACAATTCAAGTCCCTAGCCAATTCTTTTATGAATGGTTGGAAGAACACTATGTGCAACTGCTTCACAAAACGCTTAAAAAAGTAATTGGTCCAACAGCCAAGTTGGAATACAATATCATCGTGGAAACCTCTGCTCCAGGCCACGACACTACACCTTACACCATTAACCTTCCAACAGGAAGTAATAGCACCAAATCAGTACAGAACGAATTGGGTATGCCTATCAACTTGGATACGCCTATCAAGAATCCGTTCATCATTCCTGGTTTGAAGCGCATGAATATCGACAGTCAGTTGAATCCCCGTTACACGTTCGACAATTTCGTGGAAGGTGATTGCAACAAATTGGCTAGAAATGCAGGTTTGGCCATCGCTCAAAAGCCGGGCGGAACCGCGTTTAACCCCCTAATGGTTTTTGGTGGATGCGGATTGGGCAAGACCCATTTGGCCCATGCCATCGGTAACCTCATCAAGCAAACCCACCAGCAAAAAGTTGTGGTTTTTGTGAGCGCCGAGAAATTCATCAACCAATTCATCGATTCTGCCAAACAAGGCAATAACAACCAGTTCATCAATTTCTACCAATACCTTGATGTATTGATTGTAGACGATGTTCAATTCTTCGCCAAAAAAGAACGTACCCAAGAAATATTCTTCCAGATTTTCAACCACCTTCACCAAAACGGCAAACAGATCATCCTGACCTGTGACCGTGCACCAAAGGATTTGAAAAATATGGACGAGCGTTTGTTGTCGCGCTTCAAATGGGGCCTCAGTGCTGATTTAAATACGCCTGACTTCGATACCCGCGTTTCTATCTTGGAAAACAAAATGTATCAAGACGGGATTACGTTGAACCGCGATGTAGTTGAATATTTAGCCCACAACATCGACACCAACGTGCGTGAGCTTGAAGGCGCCTTGATTTCATTGTTGGCCCAAGCAAGTCTTACCCGCAAGCAATTGGATTTGAATCTTGCCAAGCAAATCGTGAAGAATTTCGTGAAGAACTCAACCCGCGAAATCAGCATCGATTATATCCAAAAATTGGTTTGCGACTTCTACAATATCCCTGTGGAGGCTGTAAAATCCAAAACGCGTAAACGCGAGATCGTGCAAGCCCGTCAGATTGCCATGTACTTCACCAAAGATCTTACGAAAGCATCTTTGAAGAACATCGGTATCTTCTTTGGTGGCCGCGACCACTCAACGGTGATTCACGCTTGTCAGACAGTGAACGATTTGATCGAAACCGACAAAAAATTCCGTCACGACGTGGAAGAAATTGAGAAGCGAATCAAAATCAATACCTTCTAAAATATTCCCCCAACTGATCTAACGAATCGGCATGCCTAAGTTCCACCAGTCGATGCGTTTCGCATTAAACGGACTTATTACCCTGCTTAGAACGGAACGTAATTTCCGAATCATGGGAATCATGTCAATTCTCGTTGTAATTACCGGTTATAGCTTACCATTTTTTGGAGAACACCTCAATCGCTTTGAATGGGCTATTCTTTGGTGTGCGATGGGGTTAATTTTTGTTTCCGAAGGCCTCAACACCGCCCTAGAAACTACCATTGATGTGCTTCACCCCGATCAACATCCAATGATTGGTCGCGCAAAAGATATGGCTGCTGGCGCAACACTCGCCGCTAGTATAATAGCAATTATCGTAGGGCTGTACATCTTTGGCCCACATGTTATGTCGATCCTGGAGAATTAAGATTCCAATTCCATCCCTGGTTAATTTGGTTTCAGGTAATTAAATCCGAACTCCATCCGCGATAACATCAGTCCTGGGCAATTAAAGCCCCAACTCTTTGCGCTGCTTTGCATCGATCTCACTCGGTGCATCGATCATCACATCTCTTCCGCTATTATTCTTGGGGAATGCGATGTAATCACGGATACTCTCTGAACCACCAAACAAACTGCACAATCTATCAAATCCCAATGCAATTCCACCGTGTGGAGGTGCCCCATATTCAAAGGCATTCATCAAAAATCCAAACTGTGATTGGGCTTCTTCCTTGGTAAATCCGAGTAAATCAAACATACGCGACTGCAATCCACGATCAAAAATCCGGATTGAACCACCGCCCACTTCTACCCCATTGATTACCATATCATACGCGTTGGCCCTTACCGCGCCTGGATCTGTGTGCATCAAATCGACATCCTCTGGCAAAGGACTTGTAAATGGGTGGTGCATTGCATGCCAACGTCCACTTTCCTCGTCGTGCTCCAACAAAGGAAAATCCAATACCCAAAGTGGCTTATAATTAAACGGATCTCTTAAACCCAATTCGCTGCCCATCAATAAACGTAGCTCATTCAATTGCTTACGGGTTTTATTCATTTCACCAGCCAGCAACAAAATCAAATCACCGGGTTCGGCGCCGAAGGCATCTTTCCAGGCCGACAATGCTTCAGCATCATAAAATTTGTCGACAGAACTCTTGGCAGAGCCATCGGCTTCAATTCTGCAATAAACCAATCCTTTGGCTCCAATCTGTGGTCGTTTCACGAAATCTGTAAGACCATCCAACTGTTTCCGGGTATACGATCCCGCGCCTTTGGCACAAATGCCAATCACTGAATCCACTGAATCAAATACTACAAAGTCTTTTCCGCTCACCAAATCCACGTCAGTCTCGGGGGATTTCAACTCCACGAACTGCATATCAAATCGGATATCGGGCTTATCGCAACCATAGAAACGCATCGCATCGGCATAAGTCATACGCGGGAAAGCTTCAAAATGCACCCCTTTTACCTCGGCAAACAAATGCTTGGCCAAACCTTCAAACGTGCTTAAAATATCCTCGCGCTCCACGAAACTCATTTCACAGTCGATTTGTGTAAACTCTGGCTGTCGGTCCGCACGCAAATCCTCATCCCTAAAACACTTTACAATCTGAAAATACTTATCAAATCCGCTCACCATTAGCAACTGCTTGAAAGTCTGTGGACTCTGGGGCAATGCATACCACTGACCTGGATTCAAACGGGATGGAACCACAAAATCGCGTGCTCCTTCGGGTGTGCTTTTGATAAGGACGGGTGTTTCAACTTCCAGGAACTGATCATTGCTCAAATAATTGCGAATCTTCTGCGCCAAATGATGTCGCATCTCCAAATTCGCCCGAACCACATCCCTACGCAAATCCAAATAACGGTATTGCATTCGAATATCATCACCGCCATCGGTTTCATTCTCAATGGTAAACGGAGGTGTTTTGGCTTGATTTAATACGTTTAATTCGGCAACTACGATTTCAATCTCACCGGTGGGCATCAACTTATTTTTTGACTCCCGCTCGGCAACTAGACCTTTGACTTGAATCACATATTCGCGACCCAATTCACCGGCTTTTGCCAGCATTTCAGCGCTGTAAGCCTCGTTGAACGACAACTGAGTGATGCCATAGCGATCTCGCAAATCAACGAAGGCCATAGAACCCATCAAACGGATTTTAGCTACCCAACCAGAAAGGGTAACCGTATTACCAACGTGCGAAATACGCAATTCACCACAAGTATGCGAACGAAACATAAATGCAAAAATACGACCTCAGAAACGAAATCCCGTGGCGAAAAATGCCAAAGAAATTAATCTTTTTGCGAATCTGGCCAACCTTGGGCCTTGATCTCGAATTGATTGTCGGATTTTGTACGCAACATATTCTTAGAAGTCACATCCGTAGCATAGCCAATCACAGTAAAATCGGGCATCGTTTTGATTTTTTCGTAATCCTCTTGACCCACTGTAAATAGCAATTCATAATCCTCGCCACCATTCAAAGCCACAATACTTGGATTCAAATCAAACGTCAATGCGGTATCTATTGTCTGCGGATCAATCGGCAGCTTCTCTTCATACACATGGAACCCGCAACCGCTGGCCTTACCCATATGATGCAATTCAGACGCTACGCCATCGCTTACATCAATCATGCTTGTGGGCTTGACATCTAAAATCTTCAATAATTCAATTACGTCTTTGCGGGCCTCCGCTTTCAGCTGTCGGCCCACGATATAATCGTACTGCTCCAAATCCGGCTGCATCGTTGGCACTTCCAAGAACACGCGTTTCTCTCTTTCCAAAATTTGCAAGCCCATATAAGCGCCACCCAAATCGCCGCTCACCACCAGCAAATCACCCACTTGGGCGCCGCCGCGATAAACAATTTTATCTTTTGCCACGCGGCCGTAGGCCGACATAGAAATCACCAATCCGCTTTGAGACGTAGTTGTATCGCCCCCAACCAAATCAACCCCAAAATGCTCGCAAGCGATTTGCATCCCCGCATATAACTCCTCCACCGCTTCCAAAGAAAACCGATTACTCAATCCCAATCCCACTACCACCTGATCGGCCATTCCATTCATCGCATAGATATCGCTAACGGCAACAGAAATCGCCTTGTAACCCAAATGCTTTAATGGATGAAAACTCAAATCAAAATGCACGCCTTCCAACAACAAATCGGTGGTCAGCAAACCAAAATGATCCCCGCAATCGATTACGGCACAATCATCGCCAATCCCTTTAAAAGTCTTAGAGTTTTTTACCTCAAAATGCTGTGAAAGATGCTGAATGAGTCCAAATTCACCCATAGCACCAATCTCTGTACGATCGCTGTTGTCAAACATTTTACAAAGATACGCACTACAACGACACGCAAACGTTCTTCACCTCGGTAAAGAATCGCATCGCTTCCAATCCGCCTTCTCTGCCCACACCGCTACTTTTCACCCCACCAAAAGGCGTCCGCAAGTCTCTCAACAACCAGCAATTGATCCATACGATACCCATCTGCAACTGAGCCGCCACCTGATGAGCACGCGTAAGATGCTGCGTCCAAACCGTTGCCGCCAACCCGTATTCCGTGGCATTCGCCATCATCAAAACCTCTTCCACTGTATCAAATGGAGTCATCGTAATCACCGGGCCAAAAATCTCTTCCATATTGCATCGCGCATCAAACGACAAACCTTCCAAAATGGTTGGAGCGATATAATATCCGTCCTCAAAACCCTCTGGCTGCAAGGCTCCACCCCCACACAAAACAGTAGCTCCCTCACTTTTCGCCAATTCGATATATCCCAAAACCTTTTCAAAATGGGGTTTCGATACGATGGCTCCCACGCGCGTTTCCGCATGCAATGGATCGCCCACCTTCATCTTCAACACCTCAGCAACCAAAGCCGATTTCACACTTTCATAGGCGCTGCGCTCCACAAAAACCCGACTTCCACACAAACAAATTTCACCCTGATTCATAAACGAACTATTCACCGTTGTCTTAATCGCCTTGTCCATATCGGCATCGGCAAAAATGATATTCGGATTCTTTCCGCCCAATTCCAAGCTCACTTTCTTAAACATCGGACCCGTTACAGTGGCGATGTGCTTACCCGTTACCGTGCCACCCGTAAATGAAATCGCCTTGATTTTTGGGTGCTCAACGATGGCTTGGCCGACGCTACCACCCAATCCATTGACGATATTTAGCACGCCATTAGGCAATCCAGCCGACGAACAAATTTCGCCCAACATTGCAGCCGTAACCGGCGTAAACTCACTCGGCTTGGCCACCACACAATTCCCTGCTGCCAAGGCTGGTGCGATCTTCCAAGTAAACAAATACAAAGGCAAATTCCATGGGCTAATACATCCTACCACACCAATCGGAGTGCGCAAAGTGTAATTGATAGCCTTGTTTTCCATGGCATGACTTTCACTAGAAAACTGCATCGCAGCGGTTGCAAAAAACCGAAAATTCTGACCCGCACGAATCATCTCATTCTTGGCCAACCACAAAGGCTTTCCTTGGTCGTTGCTCTCCGCCAAAGCCAAAGTATCACGCAAACTATCTATCCCTTCGGCGATGGCATTTAATATCTTAAAACGCTCTTCAGCAGGGGTGTTACTCCACGATGGAAAAGCCGCAGCCGCCGCTTCATAAGCATCCGCCACATCAGTCCCATCTGAGTTGGGAATATTGCCATAAACGCTTCCCGTAGCGGGGTTATAATTGTCCAAAACCGACCCATTGTTGGCCGCTTTCATCTCCCCATTGATGTAGTTTAATATGTTCATCTTCCGTTGATTAGAAAGTCGCTGTTATTGATTTCGATGTAAATTTCGTATGATTTTTCAGACGACCAAATCGCATTCCCCTTAACTTGGATTCCATACCCTTTTCTGGGCTGAAAAGAAATCCGCAAATCCCTGTCCATAAACCAACTGCGCTGAATCACCGTCCATTGCATAATTTCGATTTTTCCTTTGCGATACGTCACCATCAACTCCTGCAATTCCGCCGCCGTGTCCCGGGCATTCATCCTTTCGATTTTCAAAGGCCCCGATTCATCAATTGTGGTATCATAAGCGGGTTGCGTTTTAGATTTTTTAGATAGGGCAAAGACCGACCAAGTGCGAATGGCTTCCAACTCGTTATTCCAGTCCAAAGTGTCGATCGATTCGGTTTCTACCTTCTCCCCCTCCGTCACCGTTTTTGTCATTCCGGGTTGAACTTTTTGCAACCAAGCAATTTCATTTTGCGCAAATCGCACAAAAGAATCGGGTTCCGCTGCCGCATCCACATGAGAATCCTTTCCGCAGCCAAACAAAAACGACCCCAGAAGGAATATCATCCACAAGGAATGGTTTGCAAATCGCGGGCTAGAAATCGAAAAAAACTGTTTCATTTTGATTCTTTTAATCATCATAAAATCAAAGACTTACCTGTCATTTCCAAAGGCTGCACCACGCCCAACATATGTAAAATTGTAGGCGCAACATCGGCCAAGATTCCATGTCGTAAATCCTGCTCTTTTTCTTGTGTCACCCACCAAACAGGCACAGGATTGGTTGTATGCGCTGTATTTGGCGATCCATCATCGTTCACCGCAACATCTGCATTTCCATGATCTGCTAAAATGATAAATTCATATCCCATTTCCTCACCCACCTCAACCAAACGCTGTAGGCAAGTGTCCACGGTTTCAACCGCTTTGATAATGGCTGAATAAACCCCGGTATGACCTACCATGTCGGCATTGGCAAAATTCAAACAAACAAAATCATATTGCTCTTGCTGCATTTTCTCCAAAGCACGTTCGGTCAATTCCACAGCGCTCATTTCGGGCTGTAAATCATAGGTAGCCACTTTGGGCGATGATACCATCAATCGCTCCTCACCTTCAAAAACGGTTTCCCTGCCCCCTGAAAAGAAAAACGTAACGTGGGGATATTTTTCTGTTTCCGCCGCGCGCAACTGCCTAAGTCCCGCCATCGATATCACCTCACCCAATGTCTGCTGCAGATTGTCGTTTTCAAACAAAACACCGGCAATCTTATATTTCGCATCGTACTGAGCAAGCGTATAATATTCCAACTTCAATTTCTTCATCCCGTGGGACGAAATATCCTCTTGCGTTAGAGCGCGGGTGATCTGCCTACCTCGATCGGTTCTGAAATTTGCATTTATTACAACATCGTTTTCCGCAACTAATCCTTCATTGCCATTGAAAAACCGAAGCGGATTCATAAACTCATCGGTGATTCCTGCGTTGTATTCATCATGGATGGCCTCGATTGAATCAACCGATTTGCCCGTACCATGAACCAACAAATCGTAGCACACTTTCACTCTTTCCCAACGCTCATCGCGATCCATGGCGTAGTAACGACCTACCACTGTGCTAATTTTGGCATTGGTGCCCGCAATCGACGATTGTAAATCCTTCAAATACCCAAAACCAGCGCGTGGATCCGTATCTCTTCCATCCAAAAATGCATGTACGTAAATATTTTTCAACCCATAATCTTGGGCGATGCCACAAAGTTTTTTGATGTGTTCGATATGCGCATGTACGCCGCCATCACTCAACAAACCCATGATATGAAATGCTTTGTTACCCGACTTGGCTGATGCCATCGCCTTGAGCAACACGGCATTGTCTTCTACTTCATTTTCCGCAAACGCCTTGTTGATTTTAGCCAACATCTGCCAAACAATTCTTCCCGCGCCCAAATTCATATGACCTACCTCTGAATTTCCCATCTGACCTTCGGGCAAACCCACATTTTCGCCATCAGTGCGCAACGTTGCATTGGGGAATCTTGCAAACAAAGAATCTGTAAATGGCGTAATCGCCTGATTTATGGCGTCAGAATACGAGCCATTGCCCAACCCCCAACCATCCAACACCACCAAAGCCACTTTTTTTACCATTCCACAAAGGTACAACAGCGTATAATTGTATGAAGGAAAATCACGATATTTGTGCTGTGATTTTACACTTTTCATCTGCCTTGAACGCAAAAGCCCTTCGGTTTGTCCTTTTGTGTTGCCTAATGCTGGCAGCAGAAGCAAAATCTCAAGTGGTTTACGATGTAGAACCGGCCGTTGAATCGATGGAAAAAGCGCGGAAAGAACGCACCAAAAGCAGCGACAAAAAGATCAGTGGGTATAGGATTTTCGTTGGTTTCTCATCTAAACGCGCCGAAGCAACAGAAATCCAAAAGAAAGCGGACGAAATTTTTGGCAGTACGTATGGCGCATTGTTGATATACGACGAACCCAATTTTAAAGTTTATATCGGAGCATTTACCACCGCTGCGGAAGCAGATGCGGCACTGGCTGATATCAAAAAGGAATTTCCTACCGCCAGAAAATTGCGACTTCAGATTCCCAATCCAGGTTATACAGGACCGGAAGGCAATTAATCCCATCGCAATGACGGCTAAAAAAGATCCCCAAACAGAA
>CANIZU010000044.1 GCA_947472115.1 Flavobacteriales bacterium
CAATGAAAATTCCTCTATGTTGGGTGCTAATTTGTTGGCAAAGCACGGTTTGGATAATGGCGACATGAAGGTTTCGTTTTCTCAATTGTTAGGGATGAGCGATCATATTAGTTTTAATTTATCGAATAGTGGCTATAGAGTGAGTAAATACGTGCCTTATGGTCCTGTACTTGCTGTGATTCCTTATTTGACACGACGTGCCCAAGAGAATAGTGGAATGGCCGGTCAGATGGGGAGAGAGTTGGCATTGATTGAATCAGAGATTAAACGCAGAAAAGCATGAACCTGAAACAACACTGGTATAAATGGGTTGCTGCAATCTTCTTGATGTATGTCGTTTTGGGTGGATTGTATTTGCCCTTAAAGCCAGGAATCACTGCGGTTACACCGGTTAGGTTGGAGTCAGGCAATAATATTTCCATCAAACTGAATGTTTATAATGCGCCTTGGTTAAGGGATAATACTTCGGCTGTTGAATCCTTGCCTAAACAAGAGGAATTTCAAATCCCGGCAAAGGTTATTCTTGTTTCCAAGGGTGTTGAAGGCAGATGGGAAAGTCAAAAGATTGAATTTTCGGGCAACCACGGTCAGCTGATCGCTTTGTTTGATTTCAAAATGGGAAAGTCTAAGATACCCAATGATAATTATTCCGTTTTTATTGAATTGTCGAACGGAAAATACCTAGGATTGCCAGATGCGATTTTCTTGGGAAGAAGTGCCGGCGATACGGTGGGTGTCTCTACGATGACCTCAAGTTCAAATGCCAACATCGCTGTAGAACAAGAGAGTTTTGAAATGAAATTTCCCAACCGCGTTGTTTTGAACGAAAGTGTCCGCAATCTGTTTTATCACGTTCCAATGTGGTTTGCGATGCTTGCCTTATTAGGTATTGCCGCTTGGTATGCCTTGAAATATCTACGATTCTCTAATTTGGAAGACGATATAATGGCCGATGCGTTGATCCGCGTTGGGATTTTGGCTGGAATATTAGGCTGCATCACTGGTGCGACATGGGCTAGGGTGACATGGCAATCTTGGTGGCCGGCGGCAGATCCAAAACTGAATGGGGTCGCTATCGGAATGACAATGTATATGGCTTATTTGCTTTTGCGTTCAACTATGAATGATCCTTACCAAAGAGCCCGAATTACCTCAGTCTATTCGGTATTTATATTCCCGATTTTCATTGCCCTGATTGTAATAATGCCCAAATTATCACCCAATTCATTACATCCGGGTTCTGGCGGTACAGTAGGATTTAATAAGTACGATTTGGATTCAACAATGCGACTTTTCTTTTACCCCGCAGTGATTGGATGGATTGCCCTGTTTTATTGGATCGCTAATTTACGATTGAGAATTGCTCAGTTAAACGAAAAACAACTTAACAAATGAAAACATCTGTCAGTGAACAGTTTGATGCCAATGCCGCAGAATTATTGGCGCATCACAACCTAATGAATGCCGTTTATGGCGTTTTGGTAATAATTTTTGTAGGAATACTTCTCTATTTGGTTCGATTGGATCGAAAAATTTCACGCTTAGAAAAAAATCAATCATGAAGCCATTTCATTTGATTTTATTGGTGTTAGCTGGGGTTGGCATCGCAACGGTTATCAGTATGTATGGTAACACAACGCAATATGTCGCCTTTCCTGATGCCAAACGCATCGCTATCGAAAATCCAGGTAAAGCGGTACACGTAGTTTGTAAACTCAACAAGGCCAAGCCCGTCATTTATGATGCCCAGACTAACGCCAATCGTTTAGAATTTTACGGATTTGATTCGTTGAACAATGAAAGCAAGGTGATATTCACCAAGCCAAAACCTTCTCAATTTGAGCAATTGGAAAAAATGGTGCTCATAGGAACTTACCAGGACGACCATTTTTTGGCCACGGAGATTCTCAGTAAATGTCCATCCAAGTATGAAGACGCACCAGGAGCTGTGAAATCGAGCAAATGAACGAACCAATAAAGAATATCGTATTTACCGGAGAGTGGCTTTGGTTGGGCAATTTAGGCCATGCCTTTACGATAATCGCCTTTATCGCAGCGATAGCATCGGCGTACTTCTATTTTCAACACGAATCATCCAAGAATAATTCCATGTTACAATGGGCCAAGCGCTGTTTTCAGTTGCATGCGATTTCCATTGTGGGTGTTTTTGTGGTCTTGTTTTCGATTATTTTTTATCATCGATATGAGTTTTACTATGCTTGGCGACATTCGAGCAATGCCTTGCCTGTATATTATATGATTTCCTGTTTTTGGGAAGGACAAGAAGGAAGTTTCCTTTTATGGCTTTTCTGGAATGCCTTGATAGGTTTGGTTTTACAGCGTAGCGCCAAAGAATGGGAGAGTCCAGTGATGGTCGTGATTGCCTTTGCGCAAATCGCTTTGGGATCAATGCTTGTAGGTTTCCATTGGGGTGATTTCAAAATCGGAAGTTCTCCGTTTGATCTGCTTCGTGAACAACGTCCCGATTTCTTGAATATTCCCATTTTGGGTCAGTTGGGCGTAGAGAACTATCTCCAAGTCTTTAAAGACGGAAATGGATTGAACGCGCTGCTTCAAAATTATTGGATGGTAATTCACCCGCCGACATTGTTTTTGGGTTTTGCAACAGCCATCGTGCCATTTGCTTATAGTTTATCGGCGCTTTGGAGAGGCAGCGACCGCGGTTGGATCGCGCCTGCTCATATTTGGAGTTTGGTGTGTGCCGGAATCTTGGGATTGGGAATCATCATGGGTGGTTTTTGGGCCTACGAGAGTTTGTCGTTTGGTGGTTATTGGGCATGGGACCCAGTTGAGAATGCCTCATTGATGCCATGGCTCATTATGGCGAGTGCTGCGCATATGTTGATAATTACGAAAGCAACAGGCCGACATCTATTTACATCGCATTTATTGGTTCAATTGTCGTTTTGGTTGGTCTTATACGCAACCTTCCTAACACGAAGTGGTATCCTCGGCGAGGCCAGCGTTCACTCCTTCACAGATTTAGGATTATCGGGCCAGCTTTTACTATTCTTGTTGGCATTCTTGGCATTGGCATTGGTCGTTGTCTTGCAAGGTAAACAAAGGAAAATTGCATTGTTTTCGATTTTGGCTGTTATGCTGATTCCTATGGTTTTGGCGTATTCCATCGAAGCGCCAACTTCTGTAGAGACGTTTTATCAGTGGCTCAAGGGCTTAGGAACTTGCCTGTTTTTTGGCTGGTTGATATATTACATCTACGTTTTGTATCAGCGTACCAAAATGGAAATGTCGGACGAACGCATGGATTCTCGTGAATTCTGGATGTTCTTGGGTTCGATGTTTTTGATTTTGTCATTGGTTCAAGTATTTGCAGCGACAAGTATTCCAGTCTTCAATAAATTGTTCGGTTATAAAACTGCAGTACCTACCGCTGCCGATTACAACAAAGTACAATTGTGGTTGGCTATGCCCATTTTCTTGTTGATGTCGTTGGGTTACTGGTTCAAATTCCGCGAAACAGACATCGCATCAATTAAACGACCATTGCTCGTAAATACCGTCTTGACTTTGGTGGCGGCATTGTTATTGACGATAGGATTTGCTATCGAAGGATATCAGTTTATCTTATTTTTGGTATTAACTACGGGTGTGGTTGTGTTCAATATGGTTTACGGCATCAAAAAGAAGAAAACTGAATGGAAACGATGGGGCGGAAATATATCGCACATTGGATTCGGTATTTTGATGATGGGTGTGCTGGTGAGCTCGGTGAACAAGAATATTTTATCGTCTACCAAAGAAGGAATTGACATGGCGCCTGAGGTGGACCAAAAAGGAAATCAGGATAACAAAGGCATAAAATTCAATCGCGAGAATCAGTTGTTGTATAAGAATAAACCCCAAGTATTACAGGAGTATACTGCAATTTATCTTGATGATAGAAAAGGACTTGGAGTAGATAGCATCGACAAATACTTTAGGGTCGCTTTTGTCAAAAAGAATGAACAAGGCAAAACGATTGATAGTTTCGTATTGGAGCCTAAGACCCAGAATAATCCGAAGATGGGGTTGCTGGCTGAACCTTCTACCCGACATTTTTTACATACGGATATCTTTAGCCACGTGAACTATGAAAGTAGCATGGATCGTAAGGAGCCATATAGTAATTTTAGAATTGATACAATTGGATTTTTTAGGCCTTTCATTACTCAGACGGGCAAGGTGGTGATGACGATTGACAGTATTCGTCGTACCAAAGAGACCGCGGGTTTGAAGTTGGTATTGGCGATCAAGGCGAAGCGTTTGGGCGATTCAGTGTGGTTGCGTCCGGAGTTTATGATTAATGAGCAAACGGGAGATTTTGAAATGAAAGCTGCGGAAAACGATCGCTTTGGCATCATGGCGAATATCATCAATTTGCAGATCATCGATCCAAATCCTGCGCATCAGAACATTCTTTTTGTGATTCAGACGGGTGAAAAGACGCCGGTTTGGGATTATGTTGTCATTCAGGTGATTGCCTTCCCATGGATCAATTTGGTATGGGCCGGAACGATTATCATGGTGATTGGTTTTGTAATCTCGGTGATCAATCGAATTCAAAAGCAAAAAAAGCTGATGGTATGACCCGCCGAATCATCATATGGGGCTTAGGCAAAGTAGGCAGGGCGCTATATGAGGGTTTAAAGCATACGTCCGTTGGGGTTAACGTTGTTGTTGGCAGGGAAGCATCCAATCAAAGAACTACTGAGTCGCTTCTTTCGGGAGTAGTTGCTTGGTGGTCGTCTGAGGAAGTTTTAGTTGCGCCACATAATTTCTTTTCACCAGGCGATTTGGTATTCGTGTCGGTTGTGGATCGTGAAATAGCCAATATTTTTCAACGCTGCGATGTTGAGGGTGTTACTTTGGTGCATAGTTCTGGGGCAACGCGGATGGTAGAACTGAAAAATGCTCAATCAGGTGTCTTTTATCCCTTACAAAGCTTTATTGGGCAGGGTGAAGAAGATTGGCATCGAATTCCTGTATTTATTGAAGGTTCGAGCGAAGTTGTTGAGTCGATATTGACAGAAATCGCCAAGGAAATGGGGGTGATGTCGATTGAGAAATTGAATTCACAGCAAAGGGCTTATTTGCATTTGGCAGGTGTTTTTGCCAATAATTATACGATGGCGATGGCCGGGATTGCAAAAGATTTGTTGGATAGTCAGGGGTTGAATCCGGATTGGGTTTTACCCATATTGACAAAAACTGCGGAGAATTTTGGGCAAGGGACACCATGGGCGTTAATGACGGGGCCCGCTTCGCGGGCCGACCTTACTACGATAGAACATCATCGTTCAATGTTGGAAAATCAGCCCGATATGCTAAGTGCCTATAATGCAATGGCACAGTACATTATTAACCGACCGAAGGATTCATCAAAAAATACTCCATCTTAATCCGGCGTATATGGTTCTTCCATTCGTTGGACCCCAAGCATAACCGGCATCAAAGTCGTTTCCAGAAGGATTTTGCCAGTTCATAATGGGATGATGCTGTGATACATTCGCCAAATTCTCACCCCCAAAGTAGAACTCGAATTGCTGAGAAATTACCTTCCGGACTTGTAAGTTAACAATCCAATAATTGGGGCTGTATCCTGGGTGCTGAGGATGATTGATGCTAGAGTAGTAGGGCAGTCGTTTGCGGCTGTTGAATTGACCTACCGCATCGATGTACCATTTGTTCCTGGTTTGATATTGTAAGGCGCCAATGGCTCTATGTACCGATTGTAATGGCTGCTGCTGAAATTTATAGTTCAACCATTGCTGACTGTTGATCCAGCGATAACTCAACTTAAAGGTCAATCTTCGATGCAAATAACCGTTTAAATCCACCTGGGCGATGCGCGTTTTTCCGGCCTCTTTTCCCTTTACCGAATTGATGTAAACATCTGTAGCATTCTGATCCCTATCCACCAATACCTGACTCAAAAACTTGGTTTCAAAATAATCCATCACCAAGGTCGCTGGGTAATCAAACATCATGAAATTTTTCATGTAGCTCAAGCCATAATTCCACGCTTTCTCTTGCGGTAACCACTGGTTTTGAATAAGAGAGGCGGAATCCAGGAATATTGTTCTCCCGTTTATCAACAAAGGCAAGTTCTCCGCGATGAAATAACTACTTCTTCGGGCCATCCCCCCTTGAATGTTGATGCGATTGGTTTTGTTGATTTGATATTTCGCATGCAATCGTGGCGTGAGAAAAGCCTTGTAAATGTTGTGATAATCGGCGCGCATGCCAATCACCGCTGATAGTTTACTGCCTTCAATCGTGTATTCACCAAACACCCCAGCCGAATTCTGCCAACCATTTAATCGAAAGGAATCACCGCGTTCATTCGTTAGATTTTCATCCAAATGATTCGCCGAAAGTGTCATTCCCAAATTCATTCGGTTGTGCGTGAGACTCTCTTTTTGGAATACACCACTGTAATAAAATCGGTCTTCCACGGCTTCATATTTCCGATTCAGCGTCGAATTGAGTAGGGATGCTGTGCGATGCCTCGATACGTCGATAATATTCCCTAGGCTAGTGCTTCCGCTCTGATTTAAAAACACCCCGATCTTTGAATATGCCTCCGCATGTTGATCAAGAAAATCAAACTGAAAATCGTTTTTGTCCAAGCTGATCTCGCTTTTGCTGCCAGATTTTAGCGTGCCACCCCGTTTGATATCCGAATAGGCTAAAGCGCCCCCTTGAATTTCGACATTCTTACCGGGAATCTGAAAATGATCGGCAATGAAATATCGCTGCGATAGTGGCATATCGGCCATTTTATCGTTGCCCATATCGGTTGTTGCGTACTGACCCCCTGAATGCAAATACAAATGATTGATTGCACGGTTGGCGATAACCGACTTGCTAATTACGTTAATCTCGCTACGAGCTTGTTGGTTTGAGTACAAGTTGACAAACAACCTTGGATCTTTGATGCCAGCCTTTAACTGATAATTCAAACCTCCTGTTAACCCATCATAGCCCAGTGTTGCCGAACCCGCACCCTTGGCCAATTGAACCGCTGAAACCATCGGTCCTGGGATGTTAGAAAGCCCATTCAGTGTGGCCAAGCCATTGATACTTGGTATATTTTCCCGACTCATCAAGACGTACTTTCCGCTAAGTCCAAGCATTTCTACTTGTTTAATACCAGAAACCCCATCCGCATTACTAACCTCCACGGTGTTGCTCAGTTCAAAGCTCTCCGATAGGGTACAACAAGCGGCTTTTTTGAATTCCGATTCTGTGAGAATTTCTTGCAATCCAACGCCTTTACCATTGAAGTAAGCCCCCCTTTCCGTATGAATTTCAACGGTAGCTATACTATCCGTTTTTTTCGGAATAGTATCCAACGCGCTACTCGATGTTGGCGTGTTTTGGGAGAAAAGGTTTATGGCGTTAACAATGCAAAAAAACAGAATTAGTGTTTTCCTGGTCCCCATTCGTCGTCGTCTTTGCGATACTTACAACAATCCGGCAAGCTCTGATAAACCACATTGCTTGCTTTCACTTTATCTGTATCATGTCCAACCATTGCAATCATATTATGCAATTGAATTTCTTGCAATTTGGTTGGGTCGTAAGTGATCGTTACAATGCTGCTCTCGATATTGTAAATAGCCTTATAGATGCCTTTTTTATCTAAAGCGCTTTCGATTCGCTCTTTACATTCTGCACAATTGCCTTGAACCTCAAAAGAAATCATCGTTTTTTTGATGGGTTTGGGTGCGATGTTTTTTGGCAACGTGAATGCCACAGATATAAAGCCAATGACTGCAAACAGGGTGTTTAAAAATTGTCTTGTTTTCATGTTTGATTGATTGATAATTACGCTCTATACAAAGTTAGATAATTTTCCAATCTTTAGCACTTTTGGTTGTATTATCGTAGAACTAAGCATGAGTTGGCGTAATTTATTTCGGGTAAAAACGGATTTCCCTGTAAATCAAGGGGATAGTTCTTTGAAGCGCGTTTTAGGCGTGAGAGATTTGACCTTTTTCGGCATCGCGGCGATCATCGGTGCCGGAATTTTTAGTTCCATCGGTGATGCATGTGCCAAAGGCGGTCCGGCATCAGTATATCTTATCATTATTTGTGGTGTGGCATGCGCTTTTGCGGCTTTGTGTTACGCCGAATTTGCATCGCGAATCCCTGTTTCAGGAAGTGCCTATACATACGCTTACGCATCGTTCGGTGAGCTGTTTGCTTGGATTATTGGTTGGGCATTGATTATGGAATATGCCATCGGTAACATTTACGTCGCCTTTTCGTGGTCAGGTTATGTCGTTCACCTCCTAGATCAACTCGGATGGATTCTGCCTCGTTGGATGGTGACGGATTATTCCACCGCCCATGAAATGTATCAAACCGTAATGTCCAAAATGCAAGGGGCAATTTCAGGTGGCGAATTTGGAGAACTTTGGAAATCTGCCAATTTGAGCGGCTATTCACAGGCCGATAATGATGCTTTCAACGCTTTCGTCAATGCGCCGCAAGTATTTGGTTTACACATTGTTTTTGATGCGCCAGCACTGTTAATCAATGTCTTGATTACGATGTTGGTTTACCGGGGAATCAAAGAGTCCCGAAACGCTTCCAATTTGATGGTTATACTTAAGTTGGTTGCCATTTTATTGGTTATTGTAGTGGGTATTGGCTATATCGACGTAAAGAATTATACCCCATTTATGCCGAATGGATTTGAAGGTGTGATGCAAGGTGTTTCTGCGTTGTTCTTTACCTACATTGGTTTTGATGCGGTAAGTACGTTGGCGGAGGAGTCAAAAAATCCACAGCGAGATTTGCCCCGGGGTATGTTCTATTCCTTGCTGATTTGCACGGTACTGTATATTTTCATCACACTCGTATTGACAGGCATGGTTCCTTACGATACGCTAGGAGTGGGTGATCCGCTTGCATATGTACTCGGAGCCCGCGGTATCGATTGGTTGGAATACATTGTTTCCATTGTGGCTGTTGTAGCAATGGCAAGTGTCCTGTTGGTTTTTCAAATGGGTCAGCCCAGAATTTGGTTAAGTATGAGTAGGGATGGATTGCTTCCGCCTGCTTTTTCTCGCGTTCATCCAAAATTTAGTACGCCATCTTTCGCAACCATTATTACGGGATTGATGGTTGGTATTCCAATTCTGTTCACCAACGAAGGTTTTGTCCTCGATTTCACTAGCATAGGAACCATTTTTGCTTTCGTTTTGGTATGTGGCGGAGTATTGCTGTTGCCACCGAGAAAAGAAGGTGAAGGCAAGGGTTTCGTGATGCCATACATTGATGGGAAATACCTGTATCCAGCTATAATTACTATATCAATCGCTTTAGTGCGATACAACTTCCCAGATTATTTTGATCAATTACTTCAATGGAATGATTGGAGTACGATGTTTGTCGTTGCTCACCGATTATATTGGATCTTACTACTGGGATTGTCTATCATGAGTTATGTCCGCAGCTGGTCGTTGATACCCTTGTTGGGATTGTCGATTTGTGCCTATTTGCTTACCGGAATGGAAGCCAACAATTGGTACTGGTTTTTCGGTTGGTTTGGTATTGGGCTCGTCGTTTATTTCTCTTACGGTTACAGAAAGAGCAAATTGGCAACAAATTGAAGATTTAGGACCCGAATTATTTTGTAATTTTACATCATATCGCCATGATTGACCTGCCTAGAAAAGACGTACTCGAGAAAAAAGAAAAGGCCTTAACCGATGTGATTAAGCGTTTATACGATAAATATCGTATCACTCAGAAAATGGATGAAATTGAATTGGTTAAGCTGTGGAGCGAAATCGTAGGTCCATTAATCGCAAAACACACCAGTAAAATTGAAATGCGCGGAAAGACGCTATACGTGAGTTTTGATCAAGCACCCTTAAAAAATGAAATGTTTATGCAAAGGGAGCAGTTGAGATTGAATATCAACGAACGTTTAGGCCCAAATTTCGTCGAGAAGATTTTTATTGGATAGGATTACAATCCCCCGTTAAGCGCATTCGCATGTCTGTCGCGCTGCGCAATGGCCTTTTCGATACTCACATTCAATTCAAACCCAACTATGATCGTAAGTACGTTGATATAAATCAATATCATCAGTGCAATGATTGCCCCAATAGATCCATATACTTTGTTGTAGGTGTTGAAATTGTTGACGTACAATCCAAAGGAAACCGTGGAGATGGCAGAAAGTACCGAGGCCATTACACTACCAGCACTGAGGAATTTCCATCGCTTAATATTGGATGGACCAAAAAAGTAAATACTGGATGTGGCAATCAGAATGAGCGCTGCCAGAACAAAATACTCTAGCAATAAAATGAAGAACTCGTAAACACCGGCCAATGGCCAATCGTGCGAGACAATGTAATGTACACTTTGATAGGCATATGTGAGGATTAAAAGGGTGACAATCACAATCACGCTAATCCAAAATGTCATAAATATGGCCTTTAATCGAATCTGAAACCAGTTTTTCTTTTTACCAAAAGGCAGTCGGCGGTTGAAAGAATTGATCAACAAGTGGAAGGCATTGGAAGAAAAGTAAATGGTAGTAAAAAATCCAAAAGAAAGCAGACCCGTATTCTGTTTATGCAGAATTTCTAGAATCGTTCCCTGGATTTCTTTGAAGGTTTGTTTGGGTAAAATCAGTGATAACTCCTGAATGAACTGTGTTTTTAATCCGTTTAAAGGCAAATAACCAATCAGTGTGAGCAAGAAGATGATGGCAGGGAATAGCGCTAAGAAGAAGTTGAAACTCAAACTGGAGGCCCGCGTGTTTAGGTTTTCCATGAACATCGACCGGAAAAAATACTTACCTACGTTATATAAACTCTCCCCTTGAAATGCCGCCAATCGTTTGTTTTGCAAATAGATCATCAACGGGTGGGTGGGGCCTTGGCTGTCTTTGGGTTGTTGATCGTTTGAAGACAAGTGTTCCTCTACCTCATCCGCGGTATGCTGAATTTTGTCCTTTATCGATTTGTAGAATCCCATGTTTTGGATTAGCCCTTAAAACCCGTACTTCTCTGAAATGATACTTGGGATTTTGATTGGACGAAGATCGGATTTTCTAGCATAAAACATAACCATCGAAGCGGTATTTAGTAATTCACCGTTTTGATTATAAGTCTTATACATAAATGTACAGCGTATTTCAGGGATACCCTCAATCCAAATTTCAATACTCAATAAGTCATCGTATCTGCCGGCTCTTTTGAAGTCGATACTCATCGATTTGACAGGCATAATGAGCCCATCGTCTTCCATGTCCTTGTAAGTGATGCCCTTTGCACGCATTTGCTCCGTTCTAGCCTCTTCAAAATATAAGGCCCAGTTGGAATGGTGGACAAATCCCATTTTGTCGCACTCGGCATATCGCACTCTTACAGTGTGTGTGTAAACTGATCCTTTATCCATTAATATCTCAACAAAAATGCTTCTTTTATTTGTTCTTTTCTA
>CANIZU010000045.1 GCA_947472115.1 Flavobacteriales bacterium
AAATTTTTAACCTTCACTCTATTTCCTCGACCCAAACTCAAATGACTTTCCTCATCCAGCTGCCAAGGTTCTTTGTTGATATAAAAGTTGGCTGCATTGATATTGGTTGGCAAAGAATCCAACTTCACGTTGGACTGCGATCCCAAATTCACATTGTAACGATCTTGCTTATCGTGAAGATCAAATCCCACATCCAAAATTCCATCCGTCAATTTCCCCTCCAAAGCAAATCGATCATACTCCGTCTCACCGTAATTCAAGTCCTTCGCATTCAACAAAAGGGTTGCCGCTCCATCGGCATTAGACGTGACAGCCAATTTTAAACGATGCCAATTGGCGCCCTGCCACGACAAATCCATTGGGCCCAAAGCCAAATCCACCTCATGATGCTGCGATGCAAAATTGCCAACCAAATTAATCGGACCCGATTGCAACGTTTTATCAACGAAAGAGGAAAGCCAATCGGTTTGAATCAATTGTAGATCAAAATTAAAATCCGCAGGCACAAATGATGTTGGCGCCGAAAAGCGATTGGGCAACAGGGTATATAAAAAATGCTCGCCAATATTCACGGCATCCGAGGGGTCGAATCCTGCGGATATACTACCGTTTAACCAATCACCTGAGAACTGTAATCCTTCCGATTCCGATTGCACCAATTGCTGGCTATTACAAAAATATCGAACCGTGCCATGATCTGCCACCAATTGCTTTACTTCTATCGTGGCATTGGTATTCTCAGTTTCGCCACCACCATATATCAACGATGCCGAACCGGACAGAATCAAAGGCAATTTATCCAATCCTACATTTTCAAATTCAACGTTGCTAGCCGATAAATCCGCATCCATTGAAATGTTGTTATCCCAATCAAACAATGTCGCATCGGCATTAAATGCAAACCTAGCATCCTCCGATTCAAAATGTAACTCACATTGATCCTTGAGAAACTCACCGGTAATTTGAACATTCGTAAGATGTCGTCCCAAAACAGTGTAATCAATCAATCGAATATCCGCTTCTGTATTCAACAAATCAGCTGTTAGCCCTTCGCCGGTAATCAGAATATTCGCATCATTCACAAACGCATCCAATCGATTTCCAGTAAACATCTCCAAGTCCCATTGACCCAATTTACCTTCTAAATCGTACGACATCGAATCAATGCTCTCCGGGAAATCCAAACCCATATGTCCGGCAAAATGGCCTGGCCCCGCATCCAAATCGCCATCAAAACCAAACGATGTTAGTCCGCCCGAAATCGTAGCACCAATATCAAAAGCCTCAAATTTATTGATAAAATCTACCGAGTCGAGTTCATAAACAACCTGTTTTAAATCAGCCACCGCCAATCGCGAATCAGCCAACTCCAGTCGATATTCAAAATGATCCAAATCCTGTAAACTCGTCAATATACCACTGCCCTTCAACTGGGTTTGATCCGTCAAAGATTCGAAGGCAAATTTTTTCAAAATCAAATTCGCCAATGGACCTTTCGCCTGCGCATTCACAAATAACGGCAAACTCCGATCCTTGAACCAAGGGTGAAACGCCAACAATTCCTCCAAACATAATTTGGATTTCGTTAACCGGATGTCAAAATCAACCTTGTGAAAAATATCGGAAAAATCGCGCATCGAATTATAACGCATTTCAAATCGATCTCCCAGAATGCTACATGGCGTTTCTAACAATAAATTACTGGCCAAAATGAACTTTTTATCAATCACAACCCGAGCACTTCCTTTTACTATATTCAGGCCGCTTCGCTCTTTAAACTTCATTGATTTCACGTTCACTGTAAACCAAGGATGTCCAAATGTGAGCGAATCCATGTCCGCCTCGATATTCGAGAGCACCAAATTATCTGGATCGAAGTAGGGATCGCTAGAAGTTTGAAGAATGTTGAAAAACTGGTAATACCCATCAATGATCTTGGCGTCGTTTATACCAAAATCCCATCCTTTGCTATGATCGTTGGGGTCGGATGGTGGATTCAAATAATCGGAAAAAAAATCAATATTCAAAGGGCCTTCTTCCGTGTGATACCCATTCTTCATGCGTGGCTTATAAATCACAACCGACGAAAGTTCGATGCGCTGCAGCTTCCAATCTACTTTGGTCAATCGGGCTTCTAACTGACGTGCTTCCATCAGCGTATCCTTGCTCTGATCGTAGATTCTTAGGCGCTCAACGTGGATATTCCGCAAAAAATCAATTTCAACATATCCAATTTCAACCTTGGTGTTTAACTCTTTTGATAAGTACTGAGCGAGTTGTTGTGCAAAATAATTCTGGACGATGTGATTGCGCGACAATACAATTGCGGTTCCTGTAAGCAGCAGGAACGACAGCAACATCAGAAGCAAAAACTTCCGTAGTTTTGTACGCCTATTTTTCAATCTCTCAAATATAAAATTCCTTGTCCGCGCTGAATCCACCAAAACCCGCCCGCTCCATTATATTGGGCATCGAGAGCAGTTGCGATGATACCGCAGCATCGATACTCTGCGATGGCAAAATCCTTGCCAACGTAACGGCTGGTCAAAAAGTACATGAACAATACGGCGGAGTGGTGCCAGAATTGGCCTCCCGCGCCCACCAAAGCAATATCATTCCAGTCATTCACCTTGCCCTAGAAAAAGCCCAAATCTCCATCGATGATGTCAACGCGGTAGCTGTAACTCAAGGCCCCGGACTCATGGGATCCTTGCTCGTTGGAACCAATGTGGCCAAAGGAATTTGCATCGCCAACAACATCCCATTGATTGGAGTGAACCACCTTGAAGCACACGTGGCAGCGCTATTCATCGATCACCAGGTCAAACTGCCCATGCTCTGTCTTTTGGTTAGTGGCGGACATACCCAGATCATTTTGGTAAACGGCATCGACGATATGAAAATTGTAGGAACCACCCAAGACGATGCGGCAGGGGAGGCATTCGATAAAGCGGCAAAACTGCTTAATTTAGGATATCCGGGCGGCCCATTTATCGACCAATACGCAAAGCAAGGCGATCCAAATAAATACAAATTTCCCGACAGTCAAACGCAAGGGTTGGACTTTAGTTTTTCGGGCATAAAAACCTCACTTTTGTATTTCCTTAGAGACAATTTAAAAACCGACAACGAATTCATAAACAAAGAGTTGCCGAATATTTGTGCATCTTACCAGCATCAAATCATATTTAGCTTAACGAAGCGTTTTGCCAAGGCAATAGAAGTGCATAAACCCGCAAGTATCGGGCTTTGTGGCGGGGTCTCTGCCAATAGTGAGTTGAGGGAAGCCATTGAGATTTTGGGTACTAAAAATGGGCTGCAAGTTTGTATTCCCGCCTTTGAATATTGTACCGATAACGCTGCGATGGTAGCCATGGCCGGACACGAAAAATTCCAAAAAAATCAATTTACGCCTCTCGATGCGACTCCGTTTGCAAGAGCGCAGAAATAAATGGGGTATCAGTCAATTTTAATATCTTCGTAACATGCCAATCACCCCTACTCCAACCTTAATCGCCGAGGGCAACGAAAGAGCCATCGCTAGGGCAATAAGTTGGGTAGAGAATCAACACCCACAATCGATGGAATTGCTGGAACAACTCGAAGGCAACTGCCCGATTGTTGGCGTAACTGGCCCTCCCGGTGCCGGAAAAAGCAGTTTGGTGAACGCATTGGTGTTGCACTGGAGTTCAAAAGGGTTAAAAACAGCCATTGTCGCCGTAGACCCCTCCTCTCCATTCAATCTCGGCTCGCTATTGGGCGATCGTTTGCGAATGCCAGGCCTATTCCTTGACCCCAAAGTGTTTATTCGCAGCTTATCAGCCAGAGGTTCTTTGGGTGGCCTTAGCGCGAGTATTATTGAGGTCTGCGATATCCTAAAACACGCCAAATTTGATAGAATCATCATCGAAACCGTAGGTGTAGGTCAGAGTGAAATCGAAATTGCTGGAATCGCCGATACTACATTGGTTGTTACCGTCCCAGAAAGCGGCGACGAGGTGCAAACGATGAAAAGTGGCGTGATGGAAATCGCCGATATTTTTGTTGTCAACAAGAGCGATAGAGACGGTGCCGATGCCTTCGCAAACCACCTAAAAAAATTAGCTCACAATAAAATTGGAAAGGATGGTTACGAGATTCCTGTCATCAATACCGTAGCTACCGATGGCAAAGGGATTCAAGCCTTGAGCGATGCGATTTCTCAGCATCTAGAAACCCAAAATAACTTACAAAATCTTAGTTCGTTGTTTGCAGAACGCGCCTTCCGATTAATACAGCGCCAAAAAATGAAAAGTATTCCGCTGAATCAATTGAAGGAAGAAATTGTACAAGAGTTAGCCAAAGGACATTTCAACCTGTACCGCTTTTCCAAAAAATACTATAGTAATTAGTGTTGAATTTGAACCAACGCCGTAGCATTGCCTATGCGCAAGGTATAAATTCCCGCCGCAAGATCTTTTACTAAAATCGAAAGTGTATCAGCACTCACTTGACCATTTAAAATCGCAACCCCCGTCATTGAAACCAGTTGCCAAGAACTATTTCTGAAAGCGCCCAATCCCACAACATTCAATTGATTCGATGCCGGATTTGGATACAAACTCAAACTCCCCTTAATCACTTTCACTGATGCCGTCTTATCAACCAACGTCACTGTGCAATTCTTAGAAGTCGCCTGCCATTTGCTATCGTAATCCACCATTGCGATGTTATTGATCACTGATTTCAAAGGCAATGTTTGATAGGTCTCCACGCGATACATCACATATCCAACGCTACCAATTGGGTTGGCTTCAAATGAACTCAAGTTGGCTTCTGGAAAATCAACTACCAACACTCTACCCTGCTCTATGCAATAGTTTGCTTTGTTTGGATAAAAAGATGTCAGCACCAAACGTGATAGTGGCAAATTGGCGTCCAATGTGTCCACCATAACGACACGCTTAACCATTGTTCCACTTACGTTTCTAAAATCTACGCGATACTCCCACTGTTTTTGTCGATAATCTACCGCACCTTCTTCAGTATTCGATTTCTGCACAGTAACCATACCGCCTCTACGACTCAAACTCAAATGCACCGTATCGTTATTGTCCTTGGTATCTGCATCTTTCTGAGTAAGTCCGGTACCCGATTTTACCATGAACTTAAAATCATCTGCATTTTGTGCAGTAATCGGAATGGCAGTTGTAATTACGATGCTTTGCTCACCAAAAGGTGGCAAATTGCTGATCGAATAAATGGCTTCGTTGTTGGCGTAATTGTCCGGCATTGGCTCCGACTGAAACGCCGAAACTTCAGATCCATGTTGAATGTGTATGGTACCATTGGTTAATACCGTTCCGCCATGGTTTGCAATTTTTACAATTACTTTTACCTCATCTCCTGCTTTTGATCCAGCCGGAATAATTGCATTCATACCCAACTGAACATCCACAATAGATGGCAATTGGTAGTAACCCAAACTCACATAACTATAAACGCCTTTTCTAATTCTCGCCGTATTATTCCCTAAGCAAACACCATATAAATGCTTTCCCGGATTGGTTGATAGATCATAATCGCCAGCAGGCATCGCCATTGTAAAGTGTCCACTAGAATCAGTAACGGCAAAGTACACTGTACCTGAAACTTTATTTACCATTCTCACCAATTGGTTCGATAGACCGATTTCGGCATCGTCTTTTACGCAATTCGAATTGACATCATAGAATAGATCCCCATACAAATTCCCGGATTCAGATTCGATTTTTGAGAAATATTGCAGATCGGTATTGAGTTCGGTAAAATCACCCCAAATGAAGGCACCATCGCCACGCTGACCTAAGTTAAAGGACCCGTTGATGCGATTGCCTGTAAATCTCAATGAAGCGCCATCGTAGACTAATAGTGATGTCCCGTTGCCATTTTTCACAAAAGAACCCCCAATCAATAAATCTGTGCCCGCCCCCATCAATGTGGTAGGTGAACTGATACTAAATGAATCAAATCCAATTGGATTCGCCCAAGTACCTTGAAAAATAGAAATCTGTTTATCGCCAGTTGCGTTTTTTCCTAATGCTGCAATTTTATTATTGAAAACTCCCAATTCTAGAACCTCAGCTTTGAAAGGACTCCCTACACCACCCCAACCGCCATTGGCCGCTGTAAAGTAAGCAATATTCCCTGTGCTAGAACCTGCAAAAGTCTGAAAATCCCCACCTATATAAAGTCGATTCCCCACAACAGCCAAGGTGCGAATCACACCATCTGTACCTTGCGCGGTTCCACTATTGCCTAGGTAAGACCACGATTTCCCATTATAAGCTGCAATGTTTTGAACTGGATTACCATTCACGGTATTATCAAACAACCCAGCAACAATCAACTTATCATCAAAGACTGTCATTGCGATAATCCCATTGTTTCTCGTATCCACTACACCAATTTCAGCGACCCATTTCACACCATCCCACTTATATAAATGACTTACGGGCACATCGGCATCACGTTCTGCATTTGCCATGTAAGCGGCAGCATACATCGTATCGTGATACAAAGCGATTGAATGGAAATTATAAGTTCCTTTTACTGTTTTTACTGGCAATGGGGTCGTTAATCCGCTGTAGTAACTCCAGCTAACACCATTCCAGCGAGCCATTGTAAAATCGTTAATCTCCGCAGTTGATGTTTCTTCGAAAAGTGCTAGGTACTCGTTCCCCGCGGCATAAGATGCTACAACCCGGGCTGGCAAACCAGATCCCAATGGCTGCAACACCTGCGCCTGTGCGGAAACACACAGGATACATAGAACTGTCAACAAAGACTGAACTTTCATCCCATGCAATTTATACCATATAAAACACTTTTTCTTCACTTTATTGAATTCTCCAAGAATAATGTGCGGACAATCCCAACGACCAACCCCTTGGCTGCAAGGCAGCATTCGGGACATACATTGAGGTTAACATTGACTGAGCATTGAATCGCAATCCAATGGCATGACTATAATTGAGGCGTTTTTCAACTCCCACGGCAACACGTGCACCCCAAATCAACTTTCTAAAATTGGAAGCTTGCTGTGCAGTCTGTAATAATGTTTGATAATCCAATGTCTGCGAACCTGCCGACACCGACAACTTGTTGGCTTGCAATAAAACTTCAGGTGTAATTGAATATTGTTTTGTTATCGGAAAATAACCCACATAACCCAATGGCACAGAAATCATCGAATAAGTGGTCTGAGAATTAAATTTCACTTGCGGACCCAAGCCCAAATATCCAAAAATCGGGTAGTAACCCAAGGCATCAGGATTATTGCCCGGCATTACGGTAGCCGGCATGCTATCTCTAAAGTCGAACCGCTGCTGCGTGCGATTCTCGGCATACGCCACACCCACTTTTACTGCGTGATTCTTAGTAATTTGATATACACTAGAAATATTGAAGCGACCTGCACTCAAAGCAAATTCGCCATCTTTCATGTGATTGAAATAATTTTTGTGTACGTATTTCGACAAGTCCGCAGTGCTGCGATACATCAATCCCGTTTGATTCGCATCAACGCCAGCCTCAATCATCCATCGACCCAACAATTTTTCTGATTTCTTGTCGCTAGACCATACCAACTGATCAGCAGAGGTACGAGACACCGAATTTGGATTCACCGTGCCTTCAATTTCCATAGATTCGATGCCAAATGGATCCACATCGAGTGTTGACAGGATGTCATCGGCGGTATTTTCATTTACGAGTTGGACAGGATTTGGGGTGTTAAATTCTGGAGCTTGAATTGGGTCAGGCGTATTTTCTGACTTCATGTAATTGCCCGAAGGATTGTATTTCGAAGGCTTTGAATTCGGGGTAACTCCGTTTGATTGAACTACAGGATTAGTTTGAGACCCTGAATTTGATTGTAATTCGGGATTCTGAATTGGAGCATTTTGATCAGAGAAATTGGATGATTTTGTTTGATCCAGTTCCGACTTCTCAGTAATTTTTGAAGTGCTAGATTGCGCCACTGTTTTGGGCGATGCAACCGACTTATTAGATATCTTATTCCACTGAAACAGCGAGCCCGCAACCACTAATGACAGAACGCCAGCAACCAGCCAATACCATATGAATTTTTGCTGGCGTTCTCTGCGGTCAAGGGAAGCATCTATCGACTGCCACAGCGCAGGTTCGGGATTCGGGGTAAAATCCTCAAACTGCTGGCTTAACCAATTGTCGATATGTTTGTTACTGTTTTCCAGTGTCCTTGTTTCTTTGTTTTTCAACCAAATCTTTGAGCATCACGCGGGCCCTAAATAAAAGGCTCTTACTGTTCGATACGCTAGTTCCCAACACTTCAGAAATTTCTTGGTGAGTGAGTTTATCAATTGCATACATGTTAATCACGATGCGATATTTCTCGGGGAGCTCCATCAAACAGGCGAGCACTTCATTGACTTCCATTGGCTCATCCACGGTTGTGGTTTCGCCGGAAGTATCATCCAGAACATCAACCACTTCCACCATAACGGGGCCGCGAGCAGATTTTCTGAATCTCGACATGGCAAGATTGATGATGATTCTCGTCATCCAACCTTCCAATTGAGAAGTGTCATTCAGGGTAGCAATGCTGTCAAAGACCTTAATGAAACCATCTTGTAACAAATCCTGAGCATCAGCGCGGCTGTTAGAGTATCGTAAGCAAAATCCAAACATTTTGGCAGCGTATTTCTCATAGAGAGATTTCTGCGCCTGTCTGTCTTTTTTGATACATCCGGCTATGATATCATTGTTGTTTAGCAAGTAGCTTCGAGGTTATGACGCACAAATCGCGATTGGTTGCAAAGAAAAATGGAAAATTTTGTGTTTTATACGCATAGTATTGAGACCGACCGCATTTAAGGCCACTTTTGCGATGTATTTTTGAAAAATAGAACATCCTATTAACAATGCATGCTGTACGATCGAAAGAATTTATCTGATGCCGAATTACTGAGTTTATACCGTGGTTTATTAAAGCCGCGATTGATCGAAGATCGAATGCTCGTGCTATTGCGTCAGGGCAAAGTGGGCAAATGGTTTAGCGGTATTGGTCAAGAGGCGATTTCTGTTGGCATTACGATGGCATTAGACCCCGATGAGTACATTATGCCATTGCATAGGAATTTGGGGGTTTTCACTTCGCGAGGCATCCCGTTTGGCAAGCTTTTCGCCCAGTGGCAAGGCAAGAAATCGGGCTTTAGCAAAGGCCGGGAGCGCAGTTTTCACTTTGGAACCAACGAATACGCGATCGTAGGGATGATTTCTCACTTGGGTGCGATGTTGGGTGTTGCCAATGGCGTTTCACTTTCTCATGTTCTAAATCATCGTAAAAAAATCTCTGTCGCATTTTCTGGCGATGGCGGCACCTCCGAAGGCGACTTTCACGAGGCACTTAACGTGGCCGCCGTTTGGCAATTGCCGGTGATCTTTTTGATCGAAAACAATGGCTATGGACTAAGTACGCCATCGAACGAACAGTTTAAATGTAAGCAATTCATCGACAAAGGAATCGGCTATGGCATGGAGACGGTGCAAGTGGATGGCAATAACATTTTAGAGGTGTATCATACCGCTTTGCATTGGGCGGAAGAACTTAGAAACAACCCGCGTCCGATTATTTTTGAAGCGCTTACCTTTAGAATGAGGGGCCATGAAGAGGCCAGCGGTGTGAAATATGTACCCACCCATTTGTTCGAAGAGTGGGGGAAGAAAGATCCATTGAGCAATTACGAAACCTATTTGAGGGAATTGGGAATTTTGACTGATGCAATTATCGATCAATATAAAAAAGAGTTTTTGGCGGAGATCGAAGTGGGATTAGAAGCCACTTTTGCAGAGGAGGAAGTGGTTCCAGATTTGGCGGAAGAAATGAACGATATGTTTGCGCCGTTTGAATTTGCCGATGATTTCCAATGTGCGGACAGCGCTCCGGAGAGTAATCGTGACCTGCGATTGGTGGATGCGATTAAGGAAGGATTGGAACAGAGCATGGAACGTCATGATAATCTTGTGATTATGGGTCAGGATGTAGCGGAGTATGGTGGTGTTTTTAAAATCACCGACGGATTTCTTGAGAAATTTGGCAAGGGCCGCGTGCGAAATACGCCCATTACCGAGAGTTCAATTTTGGGTGCGGGATACGGATTGAGCATCGCCAAACAAAAAGCGGTGGTTGAAATGCAATTTGCAGATTTCGTCACCTGCGGTTACAATCAAATTGTGAATAATTTAGCTAAAAGTCATTACCGTTGGGGCCAGCCCGCCGATGTGGTTGTCCGCATGCCAACGGGCGCTGGCGTGCAAGCCGGTCCTTTTCACAGTCAGAGTACGGAGGCATGGTTTTACCACGTTCCCGGTCTAAAAATATACTACCCCAGCACGCCAGCCGATGCAAAGGGATTGTTAATGCGAGCCATTGAGGATCCAAATCCTGTGTTATTTTTTGAACACAAGTTGCTGTATCGATCGGTGAGCGGCGGCGTAGCCGCCGCCCCATACCTCATCGAAGAAGGAAAAGCCACCGTCCATGATTATGGCAACGATTTTTGCATCGTCACCTACGGTTGGGGAGTCCACAAAGCCCTCGATTGCATCAAAGAACACAATTTCAATGGCCGGGTCATCGACCTCAGAACACTCATCCCCTGGGATAAAGAGGAAGTCGCCGCACAAGTAAAAGCCACTGGAAAAGTACTGGTACTTACAGAAGATACGCTCACCGGAAGCATCGCATCGGACATTGCTGCTTGGATTTCCGAACACTGTTTTCAAGATCTTGACGCTCCCGTCCAAAGATTGGGCAGTCTCGACACCCCCGTGCCATTGGCTAAAACCCTTGAAGACCATTTCTTGCCTTGGGATCGCTTGCCACAGACATTAAAATCGCTCATCGAATATTGACAACTGAAAACGGAAATATCAACCCAACTGCGCCCCTCTCGATCGATACCAGCTCCGAGGCGTCCTTGGCGTTTTCCTTCGTCAACGATACCCAACAGCATATTTTTCTAACGGGAAAAGCCGGAACGGGAAAAACAACCTTCCTAAAAAACCTGCTGTCTCAGTCGCTGAAAAAAACCGTTGTCGTTGCCCCCACCGGTGTCGCGGCGATCAATGCAGGAGGCAGCACAATTCACAGTATGTTTGGGCTTCCCACGCGAGCCTACGTGCCCACCACCGAATCGGTAGATCCGAACGTTGCCAACAATACAGCGATGCTTCGGGAGCATTTCCATTATCCGAAAGTAAAACGCGACCTATTCCAAGCGCTTGAATTACTGGTAATTGATGAAATTTCCATGGTACGGGCCGATTTATTTGATGCGATAGACACAGCCCTTCGATTTGCCAGAAACAGTTCCAAGCCCTTTGGCGGTGTTCAATTACTTCTGATTGGCGATTTATTGCAGCTACCACCCGTTGTTACCGAAC
>CANIZU010000046.1 GCA_947472115.1 Flavobacteriales bacterium
TGACCTCAAGAAAAGGAATCTTTAAATTCAGTCCTGGATATAGAATTCTACGGTATTTACCGAACATGGTAATGATCGCGATGCTTCCTTGTTGAACGGTTTGGATAGATGCCAGCAGAATCAATGCCGCAACGCCTAAGTAAATGTAAGTGAGTGTCATGTTGAACCAAAGATACAAAATCCCGAATCAATATGTACGCGCCAAAAATTGCAAATATTCTACCCGTAATTCCCCGAAGATTTTGCGAAACTGATCCATCTCTTCCGTTAATGAGGTATTCACGTAACTCTTTCGATGGTCGGTTGCCACGTTGTTGCTTATTGCGATATCAGCCAATTTTGTTTCAAAGTGATGAATCTCTGCCTTTAACTCGTCGATTACTTCTTTGTGTCGAATGAATTGGTTTTGAAAATGTTCCACTTGCGCCTTGACCTCAATTGCAGTGTTGGCAGCATCCACCTCGGACAAGCGGGTTTCGTAAGTCATGATTTCGTCTTTGGCAAATGCCAATTCAGATAACCATTCGTTGTTGGTTTGGTGTAATTCCAATAAATACTTCTGTGCGATTTTTGCTTCCATAGTGAAACGAAGATCCTACACGATAGGTTATTAATCCATGATGGGCCTCATCGTACAATATGATTTATATCAAGCTATCACACGGATATATTGGGGCTTTAGGCTATCGGGCCTATAGTCAAATGCTATTTTCCAAACGAAATAACTCCATCATCTTAATTTGTTCAAAGAATAAATCTGATAGTGTTCATTTTCTAATCGCTGAATTATGGGGATGTTGTTTGCGCGCTTGGTTTTGAGGATAGATAGGTGTTGGGCGGGTAAAGGTTCTCCGAAGGCGGTTTTTGCGACAACAATCCATTTTAGGCCCAAATTTGCGAGAGAGTCGATTCTGCCCGGAGCCAAAATCCAATCGTTGTGATTGCACCAGCCTTTTCGATGGGCGAAGTAAAGCGTTGTGGGGACTTCCTTACTGTTGACGAATATCAAATCTTTGCGGCTGGCACCTAAGCTGTCTAGATGGGTTTCAAGTTTTTCAAAACCGGCATAGGCTGGCTTAATCCGGAAATTGTGCTGCCAGTTTAGTACGTTTTCCATGATGATAATAAACAAAAGGATGTTCTGGATTTTTTGGGTTTTGCACTGCGCCAAAGCATATCCCGCAACCAATGCCATGACCGGGGCAAAGGGTACGATGTAGTAACTATGAATCGCAAAAGTGGTCCCCGATTTTAGCATGATGCCCATGAAAGCTAGCGTTGCTATTGCGACGGTGTAAAATAATGCTGGCTGATTTTTTCGTTGCTTCCACAGTAAAAACAGACCGACAAGCCAAGCTGCGAAACCGGTAAAATGGAGTGCGTCTAGGTAGTATTTCTCGATAACGTCCTGCCAATTGGCTAGAATCTCCATCGCGCCAATTTGAATCGATTTTCCCATGAAAAAATGGACAAACCCAAACTTTTCGTTCAAGTAGGGTACCCATCGAAAATAATAAAGGAAGGAGAGGCCAACAGCGAGCGCAAGGACGCCAAAAAAGGAGTAAATCCGCATTCTGAGATGGGTTTTATCAAACCACAAAAGTGCAAGTGGGACAATCGCGAAAATCATCGGCAACTTACAAAGGATCCCCAATGTGATTCCGACGAAGGAGAGTAGCAACTTCCAAACGGTGCCACTTTTCATGAATTCGAGCCCCTGGTAAATACCCCAGATCAGTATGCTCATTGAAAAGGTGTCGGGCATGATTTTACGGGAATAGGCAAACCAAATCGATCCAAGTAACAGCATCGCGGAAGGGAAGGCACTGCTTTCGTGGATGTGTTTTTTTACTAGGAGGAAGAAATAATAGATGCCGAAACTGCTGACAACCAAGTTGATTAATCTGCCATACCAATGGGCGTAGCCGAATACTTTTGATACAAGATAAATGAGGTAATTGAGTAGGGGGAATTCCATTCCGGTGATGCCCGTTTTTTCTCCGGCGACATCAATTTGGGGGTAGAAAAAATGCCCGCCCGTTTCAAGATAATTCCGCGCAACCATTGTAACCGTGGTTTGTCGCCAATTGTGGGCCACATCCAACGGCGGATTGGTGATGCCGATGCATCGAATCAAAAAGAATATCGCTATCCAAATGACGATGGGTTGATAGATCTTGGATTTCATTTTTTCAAGCGGCATTATTTTTTTACAACTTTTTCATCACTTCTAAAAAGACTCCTAATCGAAGAGATATTGAGAGGGAATTCAAGGATGATATGCAACATGCTTAACACGTAAATCGCTGCCAGTCCAATGCGATAGTTGAAATAGAACATGAAGCAGCAGATCGCCCATAAAATGAGGGTGGTATACATTTTTTTCTTATCTATCTTATGCCATTGGATGACGGAAGTTTTAGAGAACCAATTGAGGTAGTGGTAGGTATAAGCGAAGGCGATAAAGGTCTGAACTTTCCATACGATGGGGAGTTGCAGGTTCCAATTGGATCCATCGGAATGACCCAAAAGGCGTGTTAATGCGTAATTTACCTGATGGAAGTTTGTCGCGATAAAGGTTTCGAATGTGGATTGAGAGGTATTTGATGGAAGGACAAGGTTTTCTTTGGCTGAAATGACGATGATGACGAAGAACATCGACACAACATTTACATAACCCCAGGTGGATTTGCTTTTTTTGGCGCCCGACCACATGAAGAGTATCGTAAAGAGAAATACATGGATGATGGTGGGCAGAAATATGCCAAAACAGACCGCAAAAAAGGTGAATTTATAAAGAAATAGGGTAGACAGCGTGCAGATTCCGATGATCATTAAACGGTTGATTCTTTGCGGGGTGGCGACGAAGGCTACGGCGAAAATGAATACAGCAAACAGGGCCGAAAAGCTCCATTGGGTATATGTGTTTAGTGGTGCTGCAACGTTCGATGATAAGATTGATGCGTGCAGGGGTTTGGTGAATTCCCATTTCCCCAATTCAAAAAATGCGAATGTGATTGTAAGCAAGAGCAGTGAAACGATCACCGCTTTGAGGTAATGTTTTTTGTCGTTTTGATGCGCCAAGAAGTAATTCTTCTTATCCAGCCAATTGATTTCGGTGAGGTAATGCAGCGGTCCGAGAATCGCATAAGAGAACAGAAACAGTTGGAATGGGAATTGAAATGCAAAAAACAGAGTGACCCAAATCAATAAGAAATTGGTGATTTCGATTTTTTTTGCCTCGCCCATGAATAAAACGGGAAATTAGGGAATTTTCAGGCATAAAAAACCCCAAATTCGCTAGAATTCGAGGAAAAAAGGGGAAATACCTTAAGTTGTTTTGGGTTTAATGCTCCAGAATTACATCCAATAATTCTATCTTCATTTTTTCATATAGATCATTGAATGGCCCCTCTAGTAGTGTTCCAATATTGACGCCAATAAATATTGTTACATCTTTTGCAGGGAAATGATACAGAATTGCACCCGCACCAATTCCACTTCCTCCATGTCCATATCCCCAGTTGTCTTTGTGGGTTCTGTAGGTTAAGCCGAGCCCATAGGCCGGTTTTCCATTTTTATTTAATACCCAGTTTCGCATTGTATCAAGTGTTTCTTTTTTTAGAATTTGACCACGAACAAGTCCATCCAGAAAATGTACATAGTCCATTGGTGTAGCAACAATTCCATCGTCGCCGATCATCGCAGACACATTGTTGACTTGCGTTTTGGTGACGTTTTCTAATCGATTGTCGCTCAGGCGATTTAGATAACAATTTACTAATTCAGGGTATTTTAAATATCCAGTTTCGTTTTTATAATAGGTGTTTAAAAGGCTTAATGGTTTGAAAATTACATCGGACATCATGATGCTATGGTCTTTGCCTGTTATTTTATTAATCATTATGGCCAATAACAAAAAATTTGTATTGCAGTAAGAATATTTGCTTCCCGGTTCAAATTCTGACTTTTTATCAAAAGCATATGAAATCAAATCTAAGTAATTAAATATTTTATTTTGATTGCTGAGTAAATTAGCTGAGTAAGTGTAATCATAGGCATAGTCAAAAATGCCTGATGTGTGATTCAATAACATCCTAACCGAAATTAATTCACTGTTGGTGATGTGTTGAGAAATGTTCACCGGAAGATGTTTTGATATGGGATCGTCCAATGAAATAACCCCATTTTCGTATAGCTTCATTACAAGAACTGCGGTGTAGGATTTTACTATGCTCTGCGCATATTGTAAATGACAAATTTGTAAAGGAGTTTTGTCTTCAATTTTTGAATATCCTGCCGCTCCTGCCCATTCCTCTGTGGACGTTTTAACTGCCATACTTATGCCAGGGATTCCTAAATTGGCATATTTGTTAAGAATGGTCTGAAGTTTTTCCGATTTACTGTAATTAAAAACTTGAGTACTGTTACAATGAAACGATGATGTTGATAGGTCAATTTTTTTACAACCGAAAATAACCAATGAAAAAAGTGAATTGGCCAAGAAAAGTATGGTGAAATATTTTTTCATGTGGATTTTTTATTTTGATGGAGGTCAATTCGGCACCCAAAATTGATTAATGTTGTCGGAAGTACCGGAATCGATTTGTTGTATCTTGCAATTCCCATGATGTCGTATTGCATGAAAGGTGAGATGATGTTATTACTTGCGATATTAGGCTTGAGCCAAAGGCCAATTCCAGTGTTAACGGTAATTGCTAAATTTCCATGATCGCTCGATTTTTCCCAATTCCCGTTTATTAATGTGTATGGTTGAGTTGGCAGGAATAGGTCAATCAAACCCGGTCCGAATTTTATTTCTAAATGAAGGGCTTTGTAAATTTTAGGCCTATAAATAAATTGGCTATTTAAATAGGCTGCATTACCATTGTATTTGTTGAAGAAATAGCCGAAGTTGATAGATTGAAATGTGAGGTTTTTTTTAGTGTAGTTTAATTCTGTGCCAATGCTAAATCCTGGGTTTCTGAAATTGTTTTCTGCATTATGGAAAGGTGTAGCAATTGCTTGGAAATTCATTGACGTGACAATGGGCAGGTAGAGTGTTTTTTTTGAATTCTTTGCTAAAGTTTGACTGAATAAATTGACTGTGAATAGTAAAAGAAGTAATAATGGTAGGTGCCTTTTCATTTCTATTATTGGTGAGCAGGATTTTATCTTTGCCAAAGATAAAATAATTTCATTGCGATCTAGAACATACCCAATGAATTTCGATGAATAACATTACGCAAACGATAGTTTGGATATCCAGAGTGTATAAAAAACCCCAAATTCGCTAGAATTCGGGGAAAAAGAGGGTTAAAACTGGGTTTGTTGTAGAGAGGAAGGGATTCGAACCCTCGAAACGCTTTTGGCGTTTACACACTTTCCAGGCGTGCTCCTTCGACCACTCGGACACCTCTCTAGGAGGGTGCAAAGATAGTGAATGGGGCCCGTAATTATTTAAGAGGGATCCAATTTCCTCCGATAAAGGCAAACCCGAAAATTTCCATGACTTCGGTTCCGTTTACGATTGTAGTGGTTAGCATGTTGCTTGTTTGTTGTAATTTTATGCAATCTGAGTTCGCATTGTTACCAAATTGTTATCCAATAGTTAGTTAAATGAAAAACGCCTGTGAAGTTGTTCACAGGCGTTCCACATTTTTATTACCATTCGTTTATCTGTGGCAATTTCTATGAGGGCGCGCGGCGCCATGATGATGTCCGCGTCGCATCATAATACGCTGTCTGTTTGGAATTGCATTGCTCCTTCTGATATGCCCGTTGCAATGTTGATGTCCAATTCGTACACCCACCACTACCTGAGGGAGCGGATGATTTTGGGTGTTGTAATGGCCTCTTCGGCGTCGATCCCTACGATTCTCTCTGCGGTCTCTTGAATCTTCCCTTCGGTCCCTCACGTCTTCTCTTTTGTCTCTGCGGTCTTCAATTTGATCCAACGGACCTCCTTGGTGTTGAGCGTCGCGCACATCCTCTCTTCGGTCTCTGACGTCTTCTCTTCGGTCTCTTTTAATTCTCTCTCTTCTGGCGGTTTGAGCCTCGCTGGGCAATGCAATGAGTCCAAAAGCCATAATGATTAGGGTTTTTTGAATGATCTGTCTCATGTTGTGTTTCTCCTTTCTTGTAGGTTTGACTTTGAAAATCGTGCCAAGTTTAATCGCATCGATGAAAAAGCCAAAAAGAGGGATCAATTTACCCACCTTTACCCAAAGTTTGTATTGTGGAATTTCGGGTGTTCAATCAGGAGATGGATGGAGTGATTTATCTCGTCACAGATTCCAAAGCCCTTACCATCGAGGGCCAGCTGAATTGCTTCTTGAGTTCCTTGAGCGATGTTCTAACGTGCTCAATTCTTCCCGCTTCATACATCGAGACAATAGCGTCTGCCAAAGATTCTGCCGTTGGCTCACAAACCCATCCCGCCTCGCCGTGTGGAACCAATTCCGATAGCCCGCCCACGTTCGTAATGATCATTGGCGTGCCAAAATGATACGCTATCTGAGAAACCCCGCTTTGGGTGGCGTTGCGATAGGGCTGAGCGACAATATCCGCTGCTGAAAAGTATAATCTCACATCGTCGTTCGGAATGAATTTGGTGTGTAACTCAATCCTGTTTTCTAATTGCTTCTCTGCGATGATTTTATCGTAAGGCGCACTGTCTTCGTAGTATTCGCCGGCGATCAACAAATTGACATCCTTCAACGATTCGCGTAGCAGAGCCATCGCTTGTAGCAATAAGTCCAACCCCTTGTAGTTGCGGATGAATCCAAAGAATAAAACATACCTTTTTTTTGCATCTAAACCTAATAATGCGCAGGCCTCAAACTTAGAGACTGCTTGACCAAAATTGTCGTATAGCGGATGCGCATGATACCCTGTTTTCTTCACCGGTTTGCTGATTGGGAAATCTTGTAAATCCTTCAATACCTTTCGACTCATGGCAACAGCACCATCCAAAACAGGCAAAAAATATTTCGAAAACGGGGTGTCGAAAAAGCGCTTTTCGTGGGGAATGATGTTATCGGTTATCGCAATGACCTGCGTGTGGTGATTGCTTTTTACGATGCGAGCAAATGTGCCAAAACAAGGTCCAAAAAATGGCATCCAGTATCGGAAAATGATAATGTCGGGCTTGATTTTTTTGTATTTGTGTCCTACCGAGATCCAATTAAGTGGATTTACAGAATTTAGAGCAATATCAATCGTTAAATCCTCAGGTTTGGGGTCGTCGCTGAACTGAGATTGCCCTGGAAATAAAAAGTTGGGGTATTGCAACGAAAACGTGAGCAGTGTGACTTGGTTATTTTGCATCAACTCCCTGGCCAAACGCTCATTGTATGTGGCCAATCCGCCGCGAAGAGGGTGGGCTGGTCCTACGATGACAATGTGTTTGCCCTCGAACTGCATTAGTCAGTAGTTTCTTTGATGTTGTAATGGTTGCGCTCAGGGTTGGAACGACTTACCAGTTCGCCAATAAATCCAGCCAAAAAGAGTTGCGTTCCGATAATCATGGCAACCAATCCGATGTAAAAAATGGGACTATCGGTGACCAATGGGGCGCGTTTGTCTTGAATGACGTAGATCAATTTTTCGACCAAAATCCAGCAGGCCATGAATAGTCCGACGAGGAAATTGAGTACTCCAAGAAGTCCGAAAAAGTGCATCGGTTTTTTGCCGAATTTGCTCATAAAGAACAAACTCATGAGGTCTAAAAAGCCATTGACAAATCGGTTCATGCCAAATTTGGTGCTTCCGTATTTACGTGCCTGGTGAACGACCACTTTTTCGCCCACTTTAGGGAATCCGGCCCATTTGGCAATCACAGGGATATAGCGATGCATCTCGCCATAAACCTCTATGTTCTTTACCACTTCATGACGGTACGCCTTGAGTCCACAATTGAAATCGTGAAGTTCAAGGTCGCTTATTTTACGGGTAGCCCAATTGAATAATTTTGTCGGGATCGTCTTACTTAGGGGGTCGTATCGTTTCTTTTTCCAGCCACTAACCACATCATACCCTTCGGTTTTGATCATTTCGATCAAGCCAGGGATTTCATCGGGCGAATCTTGCAAATCGGCATCCATTGTGATTACGACTTCGCCTTTGGCTTCGGCAAAACCCACATTCAATGCTGCACTTTTGCCGTAGTTGGTTCTGAAACGAAATCCGCGAACATTGGCGTCTTGACTGTGCAAGTTTTGGATGATATCCCAAGACCCGTCGTTGCTGCCATCATCCAGTAAAAGGATTTCGTATGTTAAATTCTCTTGCTTACAGACGCGAACGATCCAAGCGTGCAATTCGGGCAGTGATTCTGCTTCGTTAAACAGCGGGATAACCAAAGAGACGTTTAGCATGGGTGCAATTTAGTATAAAGGGTTTGGAAATTGAAGTATTTACTTGGATTATGACGATTAACGATTGCTAAATCCGATAATTTCTCTGACTTCTCTGATGGTTTTTTGGGCAGAGATGCGGGCTTTTTCTGCACCAAACTTAGCGATATCGTTGAGGCGTTTTTCATCCCCTAATGTCGCTTGGATTTTCTCCCTGAGCGGTGCGATAAAAATCTCCATATCGGCAGCCAATTGCTTTTTGAAATCACCGTATCGGATATTGCCAGCGGTATGACTGTCTTCAAAAAATTGAATGGTATCCGCTGCGCTCACCAAACCCATTAAATCGAAGAGGTTTTGAACCGGTACGGACTTGGGTGCTCCGGGTTCTGAAGGTCCGCTGTCACTCACGGCGCGCATGATTTTCCTATTCAATACAGTTGCCTCCTCGTCGAGGTAGATTGCGTCGGCCTCCCCGGCGCTCTTACTCATTTTTCCAGTTCCTGTTAGTCCGGGCACTTTGACCAAATTCTGCTCAAAGCTAAATGCTTGCGGCTCCGGGAAATATTCGTTGTTGTATAGTCTATTGAATCGGTTGGCAAAAGTGCGCGACATTTCTAAGTGCTGCTCTTGGTCCTTGCCAACGGGTACTTTGATCCCACGATGCAGCAGAATATCCGCAGCCATCAATACTGGGTAGGTTAATAGACCTGCGTTGATATTGTCGGGTTGGGTTCTTGCCTTTTCTTTGAAAGATGTCACGCGCTCCAACTCTCCCAAATAGGCATTCATGTTGAGGAATAAATACAATTCCGCAGTCTCTGGTAAATCACTTTGAAAGTAAATCGTACATTGCTCTGGGTCTAGTCCCAAGGCGATATACTCTGCCAAAACCCGCTTTACCGAAGCGCTTAAATCACCCGGTGTTGGATGGGTGGTTAAACTGTGATAATCAGCAATGAAAAAATAGGAGTCAAACTGCTCTTGTAACCTAAGAAAATTCTTGAATGCGCCAAAATAGTTGCCCAAATGCAATTTCCCGGTTGGACGTATGCCGCTAACCACCACTTCTTTCATATTTACAAAATTACAAAATCGAGGTTGATTTTGGTTGGGGCGATTCGTTTTTAAGCGTTTAATTGGTTTGTTTGATAGTAAAATCATCATTGGCCCCGTATTTTTGTGCCATGCCAATGTCGTTCCAACTCAAATTCTCTCCCCAAGATGTGGTGGATGCGGATTGGGTAAACGAGCAATTTGCAAAATCAGCGGGATTCGATGCACATACATGCAAGGTGGTATGGCGCAAGAAGTCGTTGGATGCCAGGGGCCGAGCCCCGTTTTTTCTGATCACAGCGGATGTTTATGTAACTGGAGAGTTGCTTGAGGCTGAGCTGGGATATCGACTCAAATCGGTAGAAAAAGCATCGCCAGTCCACATCATTGGCGCGGGTCCGGCAGGTCTTTTTTGTGCATTGGAATTGATAGAGTTGGGGTTGAAACCCATCGTGTTAGAGAGGGGGAAAGCGGTGAAAGAACGACGTCGGGACTTGGCGATTATGAATCGTGAAAAGGTGGTGAATCCCGATAGTAATTATTGTTTTGGGGAGGGCGGCGCAGGGACTTATTCTGACGGTAAACTTTACACACGCAGCAATAAGCGGGGACCGGTGCAAAAGGTGTTGCAGTGCTTGGTGGATCACGGTGCGCCGGATTCTATTTTATATGATGCGCATCCACATATTGGCACAAATAAACTGCCTCAGTTGGTGGAAGGGATACGCGAAACGATTGTGGCTCATGGTGGGGAAATTCGTTTCGAAACCCGTGTTGATGGTTTAGTGATGGAGTCGGATCGAATTGTTGGTTTGAGATTAAACGGCGGCGCCATTGAAAAAGTCGATAAAGTGGTACTTGCAACGGGCCATTCGGCGAGAGATATATTCGAAATGCTTGTCGATGCGAATATTGCCATCGAAGCAAAGCCCTTCGCGATAGGCGTCCGCCTGGAGCATCCTCAATCCATTATCGATCAAATACAATACAAGTGTGATGACCGAGGCGAGTTTTTGCCGCCTTCTTCCTATAGTTTGGTAGAGCAGGTACAGGGTAGGGGTGTGTTTTCGTTTTGTATGTGTCCGGGAGGGATAATCGCGCCGGCCGCTACGGCGGCCGGCGAAGTCGTTGTGAACGGTTGGAGCCCAAGCAAACGCAACGGGAACTTCGCGAACTCAGGTTTCGTAGTATCTGTAGACGATCGGGATTTTAACGATTTTAATGCTCATGGTGAACTCCGTGCCCTGCGGTATCAGCAGCATTGGGAGCAATTGGCTTATCAGACTTCTGGAAGCTTGAGCGCACCGGCACAGCGAATGGAGGACTTTATTCAGGGTAAATTGAGCCGGGATTTGCCGTCGAATTCCTATATCCCCGGCTTGGTGAGTGCGCAAATTGGCGATGTGCTTTCGTCGGCTGTGCATACGCGAATCCGAGAGTCGTTGGTGGTTTTGGGAAAAAAAATGAAGGCTTTTCGGACAAACGATGCGATTTTGGTGGGGATTGAATCACGCACCAGTAGCCCAGTGCGAATTCCTAGGCATTCAGTTACTTTAACCCATCCTCAGATTCTCAATTTGTTTCCTTGTGGTGAAGGAGCGGGTTACGCCGGAGGAATTATGAGCGCTGCTCTGGATGGGATCCGAGTGGCACAGGCTCAGATCTGAATCAACTACGATTTTTATTAATATCTGAGGGTTTTAAAGCAGTTTATTTTCTGTTGGAATGGCTTTTTTTAGTGTCCCGGTTTCATTCATGCTTGCTGGTTATGATTCACTTGGGTGGTTGCTGATAATTTATATAATAAATAAATTCAAATTGTTTTATTATGGTATTTTTTAGTTTTTAAAAAATTAAGTTCATTGTGTTTGGTAATTTTAGTAATGATTATTGTTTGCTTTCCTTTGAGTAATGGGATTGACACATTAAAAATACTTTTAAAGGCAATTTGTTTTTTGTTTCGATATTGCGTGCACAAAAGTGCTCATTTCTCTGAGAATAGTCTTTGAGAGCAA
>CANIZU010000047.1 GCA_947472115.1 Flavobacteriales bacterium
AAAGTGGATGATTATATGGCGCTCATCGCCGAAACGCGTGGTGTTACTATTGAGTCATTGGCCGGCTTTAGATCCATGGCGTGGAGTTACCTCTCAAAACAAAGTCCTGAGAATATTGAATTATGGGCTGGCAAACAAACCTATATCGCTCTCGGAACCGCTATGGTTTCTGCAGCGAGTCAACAAATTGATGCAACGCCGATGGAAGGATTTTCTGCCCCTGCTGTCAACGAAATCTTAGAGTTGGATAAGTACGATTTGCACGCCGCAGTAATTCTTGCAGTGGGATACAGAGATCAGAATAACGACCCATTGGCGTCTGCTAATAAAGTTCGTAGACCCCTTCACAAATTAATTGACTTCATTTAACTCCATAGTTCTTTTGCGATAATTATCGTTCCTATATTTGCGTTTAGCGATTAAAGGAATTGGATGGCAATTAAAGGAAAATTTGAAAATCAATTGGTTCTGTTAGCAGAAGGAATCAAAGCAATGGGGCATCCAGCGCGTATTCTGATATTGAAACATCTGTTGGAAAATGGACCTAGTTCTTGTCAAGATATCGTGGATCAACTACCTTATTCCCAAAGCACGGTATCAGGCCATTTACAGAAGTTAAAAGACGGTCGGTTGATTAAAATGAAATCGGTAAAGACCTCTAGCGTTTACAGCGTAGATTTAGAGTCTATCGAAATGATTCATAAAGAATTGGGAGAAACTTTCAACCTGAAATCTGAATCAAAAAAGCAGATGTCGCTGTTTTAATCAAACAACTGCGTAATATACCCTGTCAACAACTTGGGCTCCACCCATGTGCTTTTGGGTGGCATAGTTAATCCTTGATCAGCAACCTCCATCACCTGTCCAAAAGAATTAGCCGGCAGTACAAATGCGCAATCATACGTTCCCTGCTCTATCATCATTTTGATTTGATGAATTGGTGTATCTCCACGCATAAATGCCATTCGGTCATCCTTGCTAGTATCGCTAATCCCAAACATAGATGGGAACAATAGGGTTTCAATCCGATTCACTTCTAATTTGCCCACAGCATCGCAACGAGGGTCAGACTCACCCAATCCAACTAAATAATCCCCTTGTCTGCTGATGATTGCTACCGAATTCGGTTCAATGATCTCATTATCCAGCAAGTTTGATTTACAATATGCCAAACCCGATTTTTGCAAATGGGCTTCTACGTCTACATCACCTACATTCTTCAATAGCCTGTGAAATGATTTGATAAGCAGTTCGTCGCGGTCCATGATCAACGACATTACGCCTTGAGAATCCGACTTGCCCTCTTTCAATAAAAATTCGCTCACAGCCGCCATGCGATGATGTCCATCGGCGATATACAAAGAATCCAAAGTCTCCAATGACGAGATCACCGCATCCGATTGTTCATCATTCAACCCCCAAAGCGTATGCTCAAAACCCAGAGCGCAAATGGTGATAGCGACCGGGTTCATTAATTCTAAATGATGCAAACTATCCAGTAACGAATCAGGTAATTTGTTTGACAACAAAACTGGCTCTGCGACACTATTCAAGGCCGCTACGTGCTTTGCCAATCGATGACATTTGCTCTCTAATACGTTTTCATGCTTTTTCACCGAACCACTCAAATAAGAGGCGGCCGAGACAGAGACGACCACACCGCGCAAGGGCTTAGCACCAGGTTGCTTTTGTTCATACAAATAAATGGCGGGGCCTTGCTTAACAATCTTACCGCCATCGATTAATGCATTTAGATTTTCCGCGCTCTGCTGATAAAATCTATCCGTACCCTGTTCGATGCTCGCATCTACATATTGTGGTTTTACCACCCGAATAAAACTATCAGGGTTTTCCTTAGCCAACGACTCCAAAATTGATTGAGGCAACTTACCTGAGCCATAAGTAGGCACCGATTGTTGCATTTCTTCGGACGGAATCAAGGAAGAAAATGGAAATACCCGAATCACTGGAATCAATTATTTAAAAAACGATGTAATTCTCTCCGCAAGCTCTATCCCTACTCTCTCCTGGGCTTCCTTGGTACTTGCCCCGATATGCGGAGACAAACTACAATTCGTTTGCGATATCATCAAGTCGTTGGTTGGTGGCTCATTGACAAACACATCCACACCCGCCGCAGAAATATGTCCGCTCGACAACGCATCAGCCAAAGCCTGCTCATTAACAACGCCACCGCGAGCACAGTTAATTAATACCGAACCTTTTTTCATCATGGCGATATTTTCCGCATTCATCACCTCTTCGCTCCCAGGGGTATGCAAAGTGATACAATCGGACTGCGATAATACCGTTTCCAAAGACTGACCCTTTAGCGTCAACTTGAAATTGTTCGCTTTATAGGCATTCGACAATGATACAACCACATCGAATTCTCTTTGTTTATAATCGTAAACGAGTACTTCCATACCCAATCCAATAGCCATTTTAGCGACCTCTTGACCAATTCTTCCGAAACCGATGATACCCAATTTCTTGCCCATCAACTCAAAGCCTTCAGAATACACCTTTTTCATTTCTTTAAACCCATCGATACCATTGGTTGGCATTTCACGATTGGCTTTGTGCAAGAAACGCGACAAGGAGAATAAGTGAGCGAAGACCAATTCAGCAACGGAACGACTGCTAGCATTGGGTGTATTGACAACGGGAATATTTTTTAATCCGGCTGCTTTGATATCGATATTATCCAAACCAACACCGGCGCGGGCGATCAATTTCAGGTTTGATGCATTGATGATATTCGCATTGACTTTCGTCGCACTTCTCACGATCAAAACATCGTATTCATTGATTTTATCGGCTAATTCCTCTTGAGCGATTTTTTGTGTAATTACTTCAAAACCTGCAGCTTCTAAGATCGATTTGCCTGCAGCGTCTATACCGTCGTTTGCTAAAACTCTCATGATGCAAACGTCTCCATTACATTCACCAACGCCTGAACACTTTCCAAAGGCAACGCATTATACAACGATGCGCGATATCCGCCAACACTTCTGTGGCCTTTCAATCCGGACAAATTCGCTTCCTTGCAAGCTTCATTGAATTTCGCTTCCAAGCCAATATGCTCTTCTTCAAAAACAAAGCAAACATTCATCTGACTGCGATCTTCAACGGCTGTAGTTCCTTTAAAATAAGGACTATTGTCGATGGCGTTATACAACAAATCCGCCTTCTCTTGATTGCGTTTTGCCATACCTTCTACTCCACCTTCACTTAACATCCATTCCAAATTATATTTTGAAACCAAAATTGGGAACACTGGCGGAGTATTATACATACTGTCGTTATCGGCATGAATTTTATACTTCATCATGGTCGGAATATGTCTGTCGGCCATTTTATCGTACATATCCTTTTTGATAATCACCAAAGTGACACCCGCAGGGCCCATGTTCTTTTGCGCTCCGGCGTAAATCATGGCGAACTTCGTCACATCTACTGGCTTAGAGAAGATGTCAGAGCTCATATCACAAATCAGCGGCGTGTTGCCACAATCAGGGAACTGCTTTATCTGGGTGCCAAAAATTGTATTGTTGCTGGTACAATGGAAATAATCGACATCCTGAGGCACTTGGTAGTCCTTAGGTATAAACGAATAGTTCGATGCTTTGCTAGAGGCCACTACATCGACTTCGCCAAAGCCTTTGGCTTCGATCAAAGCGCGATTTGCCCAAGTGCCTGTATCCGTATACGCGGCTTTGGTCTTTAAAAAATTCATAGGGATTTGAAAGAACTGCGTGCTTGCGCCTCCTTGAAGAAACAAGATATCGTAATCATCGGGCACGCCCAACAAGGTTCTTACGAGGCCTGCAGCATCAGCCATTACTTTTTCAAACTCTTTTCCTCTATGGGAAACTTCCAAGATACTCAAGCCAGTTCCGGCGAAATTCTTGATGTCCTGAATGCTTTTTGCAAAAGCACTCTCCGCCAAAATGGATGGACCGGCAGAGAAATTATGAATCTTTGACATAGTGTGTCTAAACAGTTACAATTTTACGCGTATAATTGCGGGGAAACAAGCAAATGACATTGCCAAACCATAAAGGAATCGTACTATTTATCCTATTTCTTTCCACTATTTGCTGCTACGGACAGTATGATGGTTTGGAGGGCGATACAAAGAAGAAACCAACATCTGCCAGGGTAACGGACTCAAACCAAGCGACCCGTGATACCCAACTCGTTGACGATTACCAGTTTTCTTCATCGTTTAAGGACAAAATTGAACCTTACAAGGCCATTGAATTCATGACAAACGGGAGTGGCAATAGCTATAACTTTTATCTGTCGCTAGATCCTCAGGCAGGTTATTGGTGGAACCAAAGATTATTATTAGGTGGAGGTATACATGGCGGACTCGCAAATAACCATTCCAGTGTTGGGGGATTTGGATTTACTCGATTCACATTAAACAATTTGTTCATCCAAGGGGAATACCGATATTTAAACATGAACAACGCAACTTCTGGGGATCGTCAATGGCTTGGCTCCCCTATTATTTGTATCGGCTATTCTTCAAGTATCGATATGATGAGTTGGATGTCTATAGGAATCTCAACCAACGGAGCCTATTCTCAAAATATGCCGTTTGGCGCTTTTATCTACCGCTTTGGGTATCGATTCTAATTTAGAATACCCACTTCAGCAACACCCATGGCATCGCACCAGCCAACAACAACAACGCGGCGATCAACATCATCAGACCTTTGTCGTTGTATTCTACCGCTGTTTCATCACCATCCACTTTCACCAAGAAAGCATGCTTGATAAACTTGAAGTAGTATCCAATTGATATCGCAGAGCCTAACAAGCCTAAGCCAACCAACCAAGGCGATGATTGCCAAGCAAAGGAGAATAGATAGAATTTGGCATCGAATCCGGCAGAAATTGGGATTCCAGCCATCGACAATACACCGACAACCAGTGCGAAGGCCACCCAAGGTGAGCGTTTTGATAGGCCGTTGAACATATCAAATCCCACAGGATTCTTATCAGTTGCACTTTGATGCGCAATCAAGAATACCAATACACTTGCAAGGGCATAGGCAAAGCCATAATACCACAAAATCCAAGTTTTTGACTCATCGAGGATCAAAAGGAACATCACCAAGTAACCCGCATGAGCGATACTACTGAAGGCCAAAGTTCTTTTGACACCGTTTTGCACCAAACCAGCAAGGTTACCCCAAACGATGGTTATCATACCCAATACGCACAACCAACCGCTCCAGGTATTATGAATGCCACCGAAAGTTGACAATAATTTATTGAAAGCCACAAAAGCAGTGATTTTTACGATGGTCGCCATGAACACCGTGGTTCTATTTGGACTTCCTTCGTAAACGTCAGGTGCCCAGAAATGGAAAGGCGCTGCTGCCACTTTAAATAACAAGCCAACGCTCATTAGAATCAATCCAGCATTGATCAATGTCGCGATTGGCATCCCTTCCATGGCATGCATGAAACTGGGCTTAATACCCATCATTTCCAATTCCAACGAACCAGTACCTCCGTAAATAAAAGCCGTACCCAACAAGAAAATCCCCGTTGAGAAGGCGCCCATCAAGAAGTATTTCAACGATGCTTCGTTTGAAGCCAAACTATCTTTCTTTGATCCTGCCAAAACATAAAGTGGAATCGACAAAACCTCGATGCCCAAGAACAACATCACAATGTGTTGGTAAGATATCATCATGAAAGCACCACAAAGGCTGAACATAATTAACCCCAACTGATCGGTACCCAAATTATCGTTCTTTCTAAAGGCAAATACAATCACTGCAGCAACAAAAGCCAACAACGAAGCAAACATGTGCTCGGAATAGCCAAACAACATCATGTTCGCGGGTACCCAAGATTCTAAAATGGCGAAATTGCAAAGGCCTTTGGCATTGCAAAAAGAACAAATCGAGGAAGCCATCAAAGCCACCACTGCCAAGTTTGAAAAAGAAGATTCCTTCTTGTTGAGTCCTAAAAACAAAAGAACTACTGCGGCGAAAAATGTGATAAATAATGCGATCATGACAATACTCCTTTAGCTTCTGAAACCCATGTAACAATTTGTAATATACTCGAATGCACCACATCAACAAACAGTTGAGGTACAAATCCAATCAATAAGACCGCAATAGACAAAATTCCAAATGCGACATATTCATTCCATTTTAGCGATAAAACCTCATGTTTACCCTCTCCAAACATACTAAACTGCACCATTCTAAAGATGTAAACCGCACAGAATATGATCGTTAATCCGGCCAACAATGACATATTTGGATTGTACATATAAACCGCCTTCAACAACATGAATTCACCAGGAAAACCATTGGTGAAAGGAACAGCAACCGTACCCAATGCCAAGAGCATGAAGAATATCATAAACGAGCGATTCGACTTAGCCAATCCACCCAACTCACCTAGTAAACGTGTTCCGGTGCTCTTTTCGATCAATTCAACCACCAAAAACAAACCAATGACATTCACGCCGTGAACAAACATCTGCAAAACGCCACCTTCTAAACCCTCAGCCGTTAATGTAAAAATACCCGCAGCGATTAAGGCCACGTGCGACAAAGAAGAAAAGGCAATCAAACGCTTCATATCTTTCTGTCTGATCGCAATCAAAGCGCCATACAACACACCGGCAACCGAAAGTCCAATGATCCAAGGTTGGAAGAATTCGATGCTCTCAGGAGCCAATGGCAAATACCAACGCAGCAATCCATACAATCCCATTTTTAGCATGATACCACTCAATAACATCGAGCCGGCCGCGGGAGAATGAGTGTATGTATCGGCCTGCCAAGAATGGAAAGGCAACAACGGAATTTTCACAACAAAAGCCAACAGAATACCAGCTCCAACCCAAATGGATTCGATGCGCGACAATTCAACGGCACGTAGGGCTTCAAAAGAAAAAGAGTAATTGGCTGTGTGTAGAAACAAGTAAAGCAAACTGGCCAACATCGCCAAAGAACCAATAAACGTATACAAGAAGAACCTCAACGTAATTTTAAAGGCATTCTCCCCGCTCATTGTCAATGTGATGAAATAAATCGGAATCAATGCAAGCTCCCAGAATATGTAGAACATCAACCCGTCTTGCGCCATAAATACGCCATTCAACGCGCCCTGCATGAACAATGTCAAGGCGGTTAACTTCACACGATTCTCATCGTCGCGAATACCCGCCATTACGATCACCGGCACCATCAAATTGGTCAGCAACAACAACATGCCCGTAAGGCCATCAAATCCTAATGTAAAGCGAATGTTCTCAGAAATCCAGGTCAGGTCAAAAATGGTCTTCCAACCATTGTCGACGCCAAAACGAGTAAAATAGGTATACAGCACCGCCAATGGAATCAGCGATAACAAGGTTGAAATCCAAACATTGCTGCGCTTACCCAGTCCTGCTGTAACCAAGGCCGCGATGATCGGTATAAGTATAATTTCCATGATTAAAACAGATTAAAGGCCAACAATAAAGAAATTCCAATTACCATATACAACAAATAATATTCGATGTTTCCATTCTGAATCTTCGACAGCAATTTACTCAAACCGTATCCACCGGTCCCAACCCCATCCACTGCGGATTTCAGGGCTTTTTCATCCACGTATTCGGTGATAACATCAGAGGCAGACTCCAATGGCGCGACAAAGGCCATATCGTAGGCTTCATCCACGTAGAACTTATTGGCAAGCACTTTACCCATCCCCTGTTGATCTGCATCCGCCTCAGGCACAGAGCCTTTGACAACATATTTGTTTCTAGTGTACAAGAATGCGATAACGAAAACAGAGACTGCCATCGCCAACAAAGCGATTTCTGCGGTATGCGATAATTCTATGGCATGTTCAGGATAGATAAGAATTGGAGAAAACTGACCGCCACCATCAAAACTCAACAAATGATGCAAACCTCCAGAAATTCCCTCACCCAAATAATGAGGCAAATTCACTGCACCGCCAATCACTGAAAGCACCGCCAAGACGAGCAAAGGCAATGTCATCAACAAAGGACTTTCGTGCACCTTTTCGTATGCATGATGATGATTTCTGTAAGTGCCATGGAATGTCACAAAGAACATTCTGAACATATAGAATCCCGTAATACCAGCACTCATCAACGCCAAGCCAAACACGAGTTTGTTGTGGGCGAAGGCCGACATCAAGATTTCGTCTTTAGAGAAAAAGCCCGACAAGAATGGGAATCCTGTAATTGCCAGGGTTCCGATTAAGAAAGTCAGATACGTAATTGGCATTTTCTTGCGCAAACCACCCATTTGACGGATATCTTGCTCGTGGTGCATGCCATGAATCACACTTCCTGAACCTAGGAATAACAAAGCTTTGAAGAAAGCGTGCGTAATCACATGAAACAACGCAGCGGTATAGGCGCCACAACCAAGGGCAATAAACATCAAACCCAACTGACTCACAGTACTGTAGGCCAATACTTTTTTGATATCGTTTTGCTTTAGACCGATTAATGCGGCCAAAATAGATGTCGACAAGCCAATCCACATCACTATTTCATTTGCAAAAGGACTCAAAGCATAAATGGCTTCGGAGCGAATCACCAAATAAATACCAGCGGTTACCATCGTCGCCGCGTGAATCAAAGCCGATACTGGCGTTGGTCCTGCCATCGCATCGGGCAACCAAGTATACAAAGGAATTTGAGCACTCTTACCCATCGCTCCGATAAACAACAACAATGCAATGGCTGTGTTTACATTCGACGATGCATCTGTGCCGGTAAATACTCTAGAAAACAAATCTTGGTACTCAAAAGTGCCGTAAGTGCTATAAATCAAGAACAAACCCAACAAAAGACCTAAGTCGCCGATGCGGTTCATCACAAACGCTTTACGCGCCGCTTTTCCAAAGTCGACATTCTTATACCAGAATCCTATCAGCAAGTATGAGCACAATCCCACGCCTTCCCAACCAAAGAACAACATCATGTAGTTGGAGCCCAAAACCAAAACCAACATGTTAAAAATGAACAAGTTGAGATATGCGAAGAACTTATACAATCCATCATCTTCATGCATGTAAGCGATGGAATACATGTGAATCAAAGTGCCTATTCCCGTAATGATTAACGTCATTACCGCAGACAAGCGATCAAATTGAAATGCAAAATCTACGTGTAGACTTCCCACATGTAAGAAGGTAAATAATTTCTGGTGGATGCTTTCCAACTGACCTGCCTCAGCGGTAAGCGCATTGAAATTCATCACCGCTAAAATGAATGAACCCAAAACTGCTGCCGTACCTAACCAACCGGAAACATTTTTTGGCAAGAATCTTCCAACCAATCCATTGATCAAGAAACCAATCAATGGTAAAAATATCATTAATGTCAACATACCTCTATCCTTTTAATTGGTCTAAGAAACTCACATCGGTTTTTCGCGTATTGCGATACACCAAAACCAAAATGGCCAAGCCTACTGCCGCTTCCGCCGCTGCTACAACCATAATAAAAAACACAAAAATCTGTCCGTCGGCATCACCCATATAGGTTGAAAAAGCCGTAAACAACAGGTTCACTGCGTTAAGCATCAATTCGATACACATCAACAAGATGATGGCGTTACGACGAAACAACACACCAAATAAACCTATGCTAAACAACACGGTGCTTAGATAGATGTAGTGGCTGATTTCCACCTGATTAAATATACTTAACAAGTTCATGAATTGCCTCCTTCTTCTTTAGGGATTAATACTGCATTGTTCTTTTCTCTCTTGCCCAACAAAACGGCACCTACCATCGCGGCCAAGAACAAAATACCTGTCAATTCGAATGGCACCACAAAACGAGTAAATAATACTTTTCCCAACGCTTTCACCAATCCGATGCCTTCTACTGGGTTCTTTGCAACCGCTTCCCCCGTAACTTGAAAAGCAGCGGTGACAATCAACAGCATAGAACCGGCGGTAATGGCAGCAGCAATACCCCACCAATTCGATTTCACCGGCTCAGTCTCTTTGCTCAGATTTAAAAGCATCAAAACGAATAGAAACAAAACCATGATGGCTCCGGCGTAAACGATCAAATTAACGACAGCCAAAAACTGGGCGTTCAATAATACATAATGCGCTGATATCGTAAAGAAAGTAAAAATCAATGCCAATACGCTGTGTACTGGGTTTTTACTTGTCACGACGTACAACGACGATAAAATCGTTAGAAACGACAATATCAAAAAGGGAATCGGTAAGTTCTGAAACATAGTTATAAAATTAGGACCAGACTTGGCGTTTAGTGATATCAATGCGAGCATCTACTGTCTCAACCAACTTGTCTTTGCCGTAAATAAACTCTTCTCTACCAAATTCTGCATCAACGATGCGATCGGTAAGGAAAATGGCTTGCTTTGGACAGGCTTCTTCACACAAACCGCAGAAAATGCAACGCAACATATTGATTTCATAGGTTGCTGCATATTTTTCTTCACGATACAAATGCTCTTGGCCTTTTTCCCTTTCCGCAGCCACCATAGTGATTGCTTCGGCAGGACATGCAACGGCACACAAACCGCAAGCAGTGCAACGTTCTTTTCCTTGATCATCTAGCTTTAGCACGTGTTGACCGCGATAAACCTCAGAACGAGAGCGAACTTGCTCAGGATATTGAGATGTCGCTGGTTTGCGAAAGAAGTGCTTGAGGGTAATCCACATACCGCCCAAAATTGCCGGTAGATAAATCCTCTCAGAGAAGGTCATTTTTTTATCCATGACCGGCTGTGAACGATTGGTAAGTTGCTGCATGGTAATTAACTAGCGCTGTTTAGGTGCTTCATTTTAACCTTGTATTTCTTGCGAAGAATACCTGGCTTTTTCATTTTACGAACACTATTCATATTGATGTCGGATACCACAGTTTCCCCATCAGACAATTTAATCGTCAATGTTGGATCTTCAATTTTACTATACGATACCTCCCATTTGCCTTTGCCAATTTTCTTACATGGGATAATCGCCATCGTGCTTTGAGAAATCACATACATCTCATCCGCTCTGCCCGTTTTGTCTTGGATGATGGCAGTTTTTGACTTACCCACGCCACCGCAGATTAAGTAAGAACCATTGCAAGAAAGAGGGAACGAATATTTATTCTGCTCTTTTCCTTTGGCCACACCCAATTTCTTGGTCTTATCAGGCTTAACACCCGTTTCACCATCTCTGGTATACACTTGCAATTTGGCTTTCTTATAAACCGCAGCATCCAAAGAAACCGTCATCGTTACTGGAACAACAGCACAGCTATCACCAGGCATGCGGACTTCATAAGCACCACCCCAGTTCAAACCTTCTCCTTTTGCTGTATTCAA
>CANIZU010000048.1 GCA_947472115.1 Flavobacteriales bacterium
CTTTATCGGGCTCGAGTTCAAATTGGGTGACCGGCAAATCAATGAAGCGAGCATCTACACAATCCACAGTTACAGTTACCGCTTGCGATCGATACACTTCGGGGTCAGGCAGATTTAAATGGGCCACATCAGGCACTTATTACGATACTATCCAAACCTCGATGAGTTGCGATAGCATACTGAAATACATCCTTACCATCAAAAAGAAAACCACCAATTCCATAAAAGTATTCGATTGCAAGAGCTACAAAAGCCCAAGCGGTCTGTACACTTGGACCAAAACTGGAACTTATGTCGATTACCTAACTAATTCCATTGGTTGCGATAGCGTAATTACGATATTTCTGAAAATCGGTGCTCCGATGGATAGCGTGAGTCTTAGTAATTGTTATAAAGTAACGAGCCCAAGTGGTAAAAAGACTTATAACCAGACGGGAAGATACTTCGACACTTTAGTCAGTTACCGCGGTTGCGATAGCGTTGTAATCGTAAAAGCAACCATTTTTAATGCCTCATCGAGTGAAATAGATGCGGCTACCTGTCACCGATATTTCTCACCAACGGGAAAAGTTTACAAAACTCCAGGAACTTATTACGACACCTTGGTCAATTACTTAGGTTGCGACAGTATCATCAAAACGAACTTCAGCATTATCGCGGGAAGAAGGACGATTATTCGCAGTGCTTGCGCTGAATTCAAAAGCCCGAGCGGAAATTATGTTTGGAAAAAATCCGGTGATTATTTAGATACGTTGGTAAACTACCTAGGTTGCGATAGTATTGTCACTGTGAAGTTGACGATTTGGCAGCCAAGCAGAGACACCATTAACACTTCGGTTTGTAGGAGCTACATTTTACCTAACACGAATAAATTGGTAGATAAATCAGGCGTATACTATGAGGTATTGAAAAACTGGAGAGGTTGCGATAGTATCATCACATATATTTTAAACGTAAAAATCATAGATGACTTTGTTGTTCATAATGGATCGTTACTTACCGCTAGAAATATCAATGCGAAATATCAATGGCTCAATTGCAGTCAAGGTCACAAAATTATCGATGGCGCAACGTCAAGGAATTTTATTGCCCCAGCCAATTTGATATATGCGGTGGAAGTAACAGAGGCCGGATGTAAGGATACTTCGGATTGTGTCCAGGTGACCAATGCTGCCATTTCTAAAATTACTGAAACGAGAATCGAGATTCACCCCAATCCTTCTAATGGACTGATTCATATTACCATCGCTGATGAATCTACAAATTCAAATGGATCAAACCAGAGAGGAAATATAAAAATATACAATGCGGCAGGTGGAATCATTTATGAAAAACTATCACAGCCCATCCAAAACACAACGATCAATCTTGGTGAAATTCCCGGAATCTATTTTGTACAAATAGAAACGCCGCATGGATTATTAACAAAAACTATCGTCGTGAACAAATAATTTATCACCGTTTGAGAAAATTGCAATTCGGTGATTTTAAAGTCATCGAATTGCTTGTTCCAACAATAAAAATCCCCCTACATTCGGCAAAATACAATATTGTCTGAATGAAACACTTACTAAAAAATTATTTCATGTGCGTCATGGCATTGTCAGCCTTGGTTTTCACATGCAGCGCCCTATCTGCGCAAAATGGAATCGACTTCGACGGGGTTGACGATCGAATTGATTGCGGAAACGACACTTCCGTTCAAATCACAGGAAAGACAATTTCATTAGAAGCTTGGATCTATCCAACCAGTTTCAAATTAAACCCTTGGGAATGCAATGTCATTTGCAAAGAAGATAACTCTACAAACAATGGTTACAATTTGCGAATTGGCGGAAGCGGTCAATTGAATTTCGCCCTGGGAAATGGAACCTCCACATGGGCCGAACGCAACTCCCCAACCAATGTCTTAGTATTAAATCAATGGCAACACATCGCTGGAACCTACGACGGAAAGAGAATGCGCCTTTATGTCAACGGTATCGCCATCGACTCGTTTGATGTCGCCACGTCCATCACAAACACAGCAAGTTCCATTAACCTCACCATTGGCGACCATACGGGCACCTACCAAAGGCGATTCCAGGGATTGATCGACGAAGTTCGCATTTGGAAAACTTGCAGAACATCAAGTCAAATCAAGGCAAATATGAACGATGAATTTTGTTATGGCCAAACCGGATTGAGGGCTTATTATAAATTCAACCAAGGAAAAGCGGCTGGAAACAACGTATCGACCAAAAACACAACGGACTTATCGGGCTTCAAGAACACAGGTACCATGCAGAATTTCGCTTGGACGGGCAGCAACTCAAACTGGGTAACAGGCAAATCGATGAAAAAAGCATCAACACTTACCACAGTTACACTTACCGCTTGCGATTTATTCATTTCGGCATCAGGAAAAAAGAAATGGTTGACATCTGGCACATACTATGATACCGTTCAAAACACAATGACATGCGATAGCATCATCAAATACGTTCTAACGTTGAAGAAGAAATCAACGAGCAGCATGAAGGTTTTTGATTGCAAGAGTTTCAAAAGTCCAAGTGGATTATATACATGGTCGAAAACAGGAACCTACACAGACTACTTAACCAATGCCGTTGGTTGTGATAGTGTAATTACGATTTACTTGAAAATTGGAACTACGCCAGACAGTATTATGGTGAGCGATTGTAAGCAAGCGAAAAGTCCAAGTGGAAAATACGTTTACAAACAATCAGGACGTTACAGCGACACATTAAAAAGTTATCGCGGGTGCGACAGTATCGTTTTTGTAAAAGTCACCATTTTACAGAGTTCAACGGGCGAAATCACCGCTTCCGATTGTCGCCGATTTACTTCGCCTAGCGGAAAATATGTATACAAATCAACGGGCACATACTACGACACCATTCAGAACACAATTGGATGCGACAGTATCATTACGATCAACTTTAGCATTATCGTAAGTGAAAGATCCATTATTAGAAGTGCTTGTAGTTCTTTCAAAAGCCCAAGTGGATTATATACATATTCAAAATCGGGTATTTACAAAGACACTTTGATCAATTATATGGGCTGTGATAGTATTGTCACCATCAAACTGACCATTTTTGAACCTGGGACCAGCTCGCAAAATGTCAGCGCTTGTCGTTATTTCGTCCTCCCTAATGCGGGAACGGTGATTGAGAAGTCGGGTTCATTTACAGAAACCTTGACCAATTGGAGAGGGTGCGACAGTATTATCACTTACAATGTAACGATCAAGAAAATCGACAATTCTACGATTCAGGATGGTTCTTTGCTGAAAGCCAACACTAATACGGCTAATTATCAGTGGCTGAATTGCAGTCAGGGATATCGCGTAATTGCTGGCGAAACGAATCGCACCTACATTGCCACGGCCAATCAAAAATATGCCGTTGAGCTTACCGAAAATGGATGCAAAGACACCTCAGATTGTATACAGGTGGTAAATGCCAGCAGTGCGGTGGTGAATTTTGAAGAAATCGTATTTGTGCCAAATCCAAGCAATGGTCGTTTTGAATTGCGCTTGAATTATGCCGGCAGTATTCATGTCGTTGTTACCAATACGATGGGCAAAGTGGTTTACGAAGCCTACACAAGCAAGGCGATTCTAGGTCCAATAGAATTAAATGTAAAGTCGGGAATGTATCAAGTACGCGTAGAGGGCGAGGATTTCAGCATTACTAAACCTTTGGTAATCCAACCCTAACAACCGAAATTGCGGCCATGTCCATCAGGAACACTGGCTATCATAATACCACAGACCCATTGGCGAAATTCGCCAATGGGTCTGTTTCATTAACAAGATCCACCGTAGCGGTCGCATTGCGATTTCTGTTGATTCTTCTGGGATCTACTTGCCACAGCGCGGGCGCACAAAGCGGTGCGACGAAAAGTGCTGTTGCGAAAAATCCAACTGCTCAATACCTGCCCATCATCCCCGCGCCGCAAACTGTTGTTCAATTCCCAAATGCACCATTTTACAATTGGCCCGATCAAATTGAAGTTCAAATCATAGGCGCAGATTCGCTGATGAATTTGCATCAAAACCATATCCTTGAACGACTATACGATGCGCTGCCTCAGTATACCGAAGACGCCCTAATACCTAGGAGGCCCTATTACGCTTTTGTAAAAAACGCAGTTGGAGAAATCGCAAAAACGACAATCCCATCAGAAGCTGCGACAAAAGAAATCGTATTAAGGAGAACAACTACTTATCAGCTTACGATCAACCCTGAAATCCTACCCATACGGAAGGTTTATTTGGAGCAACAAAACAAAGGCCCCTTTTCATGGCTGCCTAAACGCAACCCAATCAAGCACGTAATCAAACTGGTATTGCATCAGCCCTATCCAGAGAAAATCGCAAAAACGGACGCAAACCCAAGTTTTTACGGTACATGGAAAACAAATGATTATTTCATCAACTTCGTACCTAGCACATTAACCCATCGCGAAAGCTATGTGCTAAAAATCGGATCGGGAAAACAACCCACCATTGAAATTCACGCCATCGACTTTGCTGGCATGTGCTGGGGACTAGGCAGTTTACGTCAGCTCACCGAACATTCCAAAACAGGATCAATCCTACCGATGCAAATCGAAGACTATCCAAAATTCCCTTACCGCGGAATGCATCTGGATGTGAGTCGTCATTTTTTCAATACCGCCGAAATCAAACGCTATATCGATCACCTGAGTTTTTACAAAATCAATACGTTTCATTGGCATTTGTGCGACGACCAGGGATGGCGCATCGAAATCAAGAAATACCCAAAACTGACAGATATCGGCGCTTGGAGAATGAATCGCGATTATGAAAATTGGCGCTTCGCACAACCCCAAGAACCCAACGAAACACCCAATTATGGGGGCTATTATTCCCAAGAGGAAGTCAGAGAAATTGTAAAATATGCCAAAGAAAGAGGTGTAAGCATTGTCCCTGAAATCGAAATGCCGGGCCATTCTTCCGCAGCATTGGCAGCCTACCCCAACCTAAGTTGCAGCAAATTACCGCAGTTCGTGGTCCCCGGTGGCAATTATCCCAAAACCAATTCTTCCGTTTTTTGCGCAGGCAATGACGCTACATTTTCCTTCTTGGAGGATGTTTTAGATGAAGTGATGTCGCTGTTTCCAGAATCTGAATTCATACACATCGGTGGCGATGAGGTCGATAAATCGGCATGGAAAAACTGCCTCATGTGTCAGCAACGCGTCAAAGTCCTAAAAGATGTCAGCAGTTCGATGGGTGCCAGCAACGACATCAACGATTGGAGTCGTCCCGAAGATCGTTTACAGAGCTATTTCATCGCTCGGATGGAGAAATATTTGAATGCCCACGGCAGAAACATCATTGGGTGGGACGAAATTTTGGAAGGGGGATTGGCGCCCAATGCGGCGGTGATGAGTTGGCGCGGCGTTGTAGGTGGAATCGAAGCGGCGCAGATGAAACACCCTGTGGTTATGACACCCGGATACCCTTGCTATTTCGACCATTACCAAGGAGAACCAAGTAGTGAACCTTTGGCATTTGGCGGAATGAACACACTGAAGGATGTGTACTACTTTAGACCAATACCCAATGAACTCAAACGCGAATTCCACCCCTTTGTTGTGGGTGCGCAAGCCAATGTTTGGACGGAATTCATGAAAGACTTCAAACAGGTGGAATATATGATTTTACCTCGGATGCTGGCCTTGAGCGAGGCGTTGTGGACGGGTTCAAGCCCCAAAAACGCTTACAAAACGGGCGAAAACGCGGTAGAAATGGGCAATCTCAACATCGACACCGCCTTTGCCGACTTCCTAGACCGTCTCCGTTTTCATGAGGAATTTGGAAATTTCGCAAATGTGAAATTCGCACATAGTCAGTATGGGATTAAACCTAGTATCGAAACGGGTCACGACACCATTTGGGTTGAAATGACATCGGCTTCGGGTTTTGCGCCCAAAGTTGACAACGGCGGCAGGCCGGATCAAATTGAAATTAAAAAATCGAGAGTAGGACTCGCATGGGAAGAATTGGTAAAACTATCCGATGATGACAACCCGTCTGTAAAAGTCAAAAATGGCGGGGTTCCTGTTAGCGAATGGGCAAGCATCAACAACCTTTATCAGGGAAAATCGGGACCGCGTACAGCCGTCACCACGTCAATGGACATTCACGGATACTTTTCTCAAAACATCGACCAAGCGGTTTCGTTGAGTTTCCGGAAACATTTGGGCTTTGGCAAAAAGATTCAACTCAGTACCCCCGCAGATTCACGATATCCTGGTCATGGCGAAGGCACTTTGTGCGATGGCCTAGCGGGTGGAAATTACTTGGGCGCTCATTGGCTAGGATTCTATGGGAAAGACATGGTTGCGGTGTTAGACCTCGACACCATAACCGATGTAGAATCAATCACTTTGGGCGCGTTATCAGTGGAGCCCAGTTGGATTTTTGCGCCCACAGAAGTGCAGATTGAAACCAGCAGCGATGGAAAGATTTGGGAACTACATCCAATGCCATCGCAACGGAGGACCACTGTAACGAGCGACACCGTAATGTTTAGCGCAGGGAAATCGATGGTCAACAGAACCACCCAACTCGGCAATACGCGCTACACTTTTGATGAAATTTGGGGTCGGAATGTCGCCGAAAAACACATCCAATACACGGTAAATCTTAAACCAGCTCAGATTTCCGATGCCAAGTCGGCGATGAAGTCTCCCAACCCAGAGTTAAGGTCTGCGGTCGCCCCCTCCATTTCAAAAACAGATCCAGAAATCCAAACACCCCCACCATTTCAAGCTCGCTTTATCCGAATCACTGCCAAATGCAGAATGTCGTTACCGTCCGACCACCCCGGAGTGGGCAACCCCGCTTGGATTTTTGTCGATGAGATTGTGGTGAAGTAGGTTTTACATCACACCATTAAGGTGAAGTAACTTTGAATTTAAACGTTTAATAAAATACAACCTCTCCATATTACATGTATTTTTGTACCTAATTAAGTACTTATGGAAGTAATCAATTACACAGAACTACGTAAAAACCTCAAAGAAACGCTGGACCAAGTTTCTGAAGAACAGGTTACATACATTGTGCACCGAGGCATGCAACAGAATGCTGTGATCATTTCATTGGCGGAATACAATTCGATGAAGGAGACATTGCATTTGATAAGTAATCGTAAAAATGCGGAGGTCCTTTTCGATTCAATTGACCAGGCGAAACGGGGTGAAATTGTGTATCGAGAAACTTTCGAATAGTCATGAAGCGCAAATTGGCGTGGACGAATCGCGCTTGGGAAGACTATATATTTTGGCAAGAAACCGACAAATCGATTATTAGGAAGATTAATGGTCTGCTCGAAGAATGTCGGCGCAACCCAATGCACGGCACCGGAAAACCGGAAATTCTCACCGGCGATTTATCGGGATTTTTTTCTAGACGAATCAATCTAGAGCATCGACTAGTCTATAACTTTGACGAAGAAACAGTTACAGTGCATCAATGTCGACTTCACTATTGACGATTCACTGAACAGATTGACATAAAAACGGGAATTCAAAAATGCAAAAATTGAAAGTGCTTATTAATTCAAATCTTTTCAAGCAAATGCTTTTTGCCTTTGGCATCTTGAGTATTTCCAGATTGGTTTGGTTTGTGGCGAATGTTTTTTGGTTACCTCCGATTGGCATCGACGAGTATATCTATGCGCATTTAGTGGGCATTTACTTCGATATTCCAGTGGTTATCGGGTTGTTTCTTCCCGTTTGGATTTGGGTGATAGGGGGTCATTCATGGAGAGATAGATTTCCAGCGATTAACCGCATATTATTTGTCATTTCTTCGATGACCGTGTTGATTTCCAATGGGATCGACACCGGCTATTCGCAGGTCACTGCAAAACGCAGTGGCTATGAGTTGTTTGATATTTTGGGCGACGATGCCAATCGTTTCGCGCCATATATAATTGACAATTGGTATATCATTTTGGGATTGGCCGCGATGGGGTATTTCATTTACCGGTGGGTTCCGATTCGCGGCCATTACCCGGATATCAATTTTAGGATGAGGCCGCTGCGCGGCCTCATCGCCACGCTAACCTTTGCAGCAATCTGCCTGATTGGTTTCCGCGGTGGATTCCAACTCCGCCCCTTAAGATCCATTGATGCATCAAACTTTGTGCAGCCCGAAATCGCTCCGCTAGTCACCTCCACCCCGCTGCAAATTATCAGCACTTGGAAACGCAATGGCCTGCCCAATTTCGAATTTGACGTACAATTCCCTGCGAATTCAACAATTACTTCGGATCCAAAAAATTCCACCTCCCAGAAGTGGCTATTTGATAACTCAACCACCCTGCTCCCCTTACCCATGTCGAGAACCCTCGGCGGCGGTTGGGTACAACCCAATATCGTTTTTATTGTCGTTGAGAGCCTCGCCAGAGACTATACCGGTTTTGGGAATGGGAAACCTTTTACCCCCTACCTCGACAAAATAGCGGCCGACCCACAAACGATTCAATTCCCTTACTGCTTTGCCAACGGAACGAAAAGCATCGAGATGGTACCCAGTATCTTCTGTGGGATGCCCAGCCTCATGAGTGAGTTCTATGTCACCTCCGCCTACGCAAATAACAAAGTCAACAACGCATTTCACCTGGCCAAAGGATACAAAACCGCGTTCTTTCATGGCTCTAATAATGGCACCATGGGATTTCAGTCGTTCCTGAAACAAACCGGATTACAACAATATCACGGAATCGACCAATATCCCTCTGAACTTTACAAACGCGACTTTGACGGCAATTGGGGCATTTTCGATGAACCGTATCTGCAACACTTCATTCGGTGCATGGACACCATGAACGATGGCAAACAACCCGTATTCGCTTCGGTATTTACACTATCGTCCCACCACCCCTATACCATTCCAGAACCCTACTTAAACAAATTGCGCGGAAAGCCAGGAACAGTACAGCATACCATTGCCTATGCCGACATCGCGCTGCAGAAATTTTTCCAAACTGCAGCCACCAAACCATGGTTTAAAAACACCGTTTTTGTCATTACCGGTGACCATACCAGTCATTCCGACAAAGAATACTTTTACAGCCAAAGCGGTCATTACGAAGTGCCATTTCTTATTTACGCTCCCGGAATCGACATAAAGCACATCAACGAAAAGCTCAATGGCCGCGAAGAATTTCGCAATCCGCAGTTACGAATTCAGCAGCCTCAAACATTTGCCAATCCTCCAAGAAATGAATGGGCCGACATTATCAATACTGCCACCCAAAAAACCCTCTCACAATGCGACATCATCCCTACTCTCTGGAATCTCCTAGGCGCAAACAATCCACGATTGGGTTTCGGTAGAAGCGCGTTTGATCCGAATTACGAAGGATATTCAACCCACATCGACAAAGACCTGTATTACATCATCCAATACCCTTTCGTCCTTGCACTAAACCAACAAGGAAAAGTCGTTGATTATCACAAACAGCTGCGAAACAACAACAAATCGCAGAAGTTGCCGCTGGAAGGTCCACAATTTGAATGGCTAAGAGCTACGCTTCAATGCCAAATGAAAGAGTATAGCTTGCGCATCAAACAGAACCGCTGGGAGTGATTTAATATCACCCAATATACTTTTTGGAAATCCCCCTCCAACCACGGACGAAATACCTCAAGCGATCGCAAAATTTAACATACTTACACCTTAAATCCTATTCCGCCCGATGCCATATTTGGCTTCACAACCGTGCTAAACTCTTCCACATCCTCAAAAGTGAGGGTTTCGATAGCCTTCTTGGTATACTTCGACTTAGGTAAATCGCTCAATCGCAAATGTTGATTCCGGATCGCCTCCTCAATCACCTTGCGAACCGCCCTACCATTTCCAAAATACTTGTCGCGCGTCTTGTACATGAAGTCGATGTATTTCATCAAATGATCCGATGCCTTAGGCTCTGGAATGATATTGTGATCCCTTAATTGATTCAAAGCAATCGTATATAAATCGTCCGCGCTGTAATCCTTAAAGTGGAAAACGCGATCAAAACGCGACTTCAAACCCGGATTGGATTCCATGAATTTCTCCATGTTCTGGGTATACCCGGCCGCAATTACAATAAACTCGCCGCGCTTATCCTCCATTCGCTTCAACAACGTCTCAATGGCTTCCCTACCAAAATCATTGCTGCCGCCATCGCTCAAACTATATGCCTCATCGATAAACAATACGCCACCCATCGCTTTATTGATCAACTCCGATGACTTGATGGCTGTTTGACCCACATATCCGCCCACAAGTCCCTGCCTGTCGCATTCCACCAAATGACCTCGCTCCAAAATACCCAAGGCTTTATATACCTGAGCCAAAATCCTCGCGACAGTAGTTTTACCCGTACCTGGATTTCCGCTAAACACACTGTGCAATGAGAACGATTTTCGAACATCCTTGCCCAAACTCTTGTAAAAACGAACCAACTTTACGATTTCCTCGATGTCGTGCTTCACCTGATCCAAGCCAATCATTCCGCGCAATTTCAGCATCGCCTCGCGCAACAAATCCTCATCGATCGGAATTTCAGGCAGTATGCCCTCATGCAAAGCAAAGATTTTCTTCAAATCCACTTCTGTGATTGTCGACAAAGCCGCCGCATCCAAATTCTCAGGATGATCCGTTTTCATGATACGTAAACCCAAATTCATCTTGGCCTCATCTACCATTGAATTCACCAATCGGGCATTGCCAAAAAACTTGTCACGGTCTCTAAATTTATCCGTCAAATACTTCGTAAACAAAACCTTAGAGTCGCTATTGAAGTTCACCAATCGCTTACTAGCCGCAAACTCCGCAATTTTAACCAATTCTTGGGGCGTGTAATCCGGAAAATCGTACTGCATCACAAATCGAGATTTCAGCCCTGGATTCGACTCCAAAAAGGCATCCATTTCTTCGGGATAGCCTGCCACGATGATGGCAATATCGGTTGCATCGGAAAGTTCCTTCAGCAATATTTCAATGGCTTCTTTACCAAAATCTTTATTGTCTTCGTCCTTGCGAGCCAAAGCATACGCCTCATCGATAAA
>CANIZU010000049.1 GCA_947472115.1 Flavobacteriales bacterium
CAACCAAAGAATGTGGGTATTAAGGAATCATTTGGCCGATATGAACAGCGAAGAAGCCATGAATACCTTCCTTAAATACATGCAGAATACAAAGGATAACAACGAGTTCCTCATTAGCATGAATAGATAATCCTACACTGCGAAAAAAATGTGCAAAACCCGTGTAATAGGAGGTGAATTCTGTTGTTTTTTTGAAAAATATATTTGAAGAGATGGACAAGCCTAAAGTTGTTATTGAGTACGCCAAATTGTCGCCCGAATTGCTTGATTTATTCGACGAGACTTTTCCCACCGGCGTAACGGGAAAAACGGTTCGATATCCCAATTCAAAAGGGGAGATTGTAACGGCCGTAAGATTAGAAACGGAATCAACCAGTTATTTGGTTAAGCTGAGTACGCGCGCAAAAGAAATTCTCTCTGATGAGGATTTGGATGCATTGATACGCAGTTCTACCAAGTCGAAGGGAGACGATGAAGAAGAGGAAGCAGAAGAGGAGGAGGAAGAAGCCGAAGACGATCCGCGCAAAGCTAGCACGGATGATGAAGATTAATTTCTGATTCAATTGATATTCAAAGGGCTCTGTAAGAGCCCTTTTTTTATTTTTAGGTTTACCTTTGTTCAATATGAATTTTACTGCTGTAATTACCGGTGCTAGCAAGGGGATAGGTTTTTCTGTAGCCCAAAGATTGGCTGAAGCGGGGTTCTCTTTATTCATCGTAGGAAGAGATAATAATAGATTGTCTGATGCAAAATCTCAGTTGCTTTCAGCGGGTGCGCCAGAAGTAAATACTTTTTCTGGCGATTTGTCCCAGTCTGATGTCGCCAAAGATTGTGTTGCAGCAATTGCAAATACCTGGGATTCTCTAACGGTTTTGGTGAACAACGCAGGCGTTTTCTTGCCAGGGACAATGATGGAAGAAGCGGACGGTCAGTTTGAAACCTTAATGACAACCAACATGAATTCAGCGTATCATGTAACCAAAGGTTTGTGGCCATTATTGAAATTATCCAAGAGAGCCCATGTTTTTAATATGTGTAGCATCGCGAGTATCACAGCCTATGCCGCTGGTGGGAGTTATTCTGTTTCTAAGTTTGCCATGCTTGGATTTAGTAAATCACTGCGGTTGGAAGGGATGCCTCATGATATCCGCGTAACCGCTATTTTGCCAGGCGCAACCTTAACAGATAGTTGGGCTGGCGTGGATTTGCCATCCTCTCGATTCATGAAGCCTGCAGATGTTGCAAATACTGTATATTCAGCATTTTTGATGAATGAAACTACCGTAATGGAAGAAGTGGTATTGCGACCGATTTTGGGCGATATTTGACCTTGATTTGGGTGGTGTGCTTTCGCTAGCTGATCTGCGCTTTTTTGCGTTTTGTTTAGAATCATTGTATCATTTTATGCAATTTTTTTGTCATCCTGATTTCATAGATTAAGGATTGATACTTTTTTATTATATTTGCATTAAACACTAAAAACAGATGAAAAAATTAGTACTTTCATTCGCCGCGTTGATCGGATTAACCACCGGGGCGATTGCTCAAACAGCAGAGCTTAACATTTCTGATGCTCAGAAAAACATTTCAGTTAACAAGACTTCTTACATCCTAAAGGATAAGAAATTGGTGCCAAGCCGTCGTGCAGATGTATACAGCGACTGGTACAATTTTACTGGATCTTACGAAGAAGGTACTTTGTTGGGTCAGAAATTAGATCGTTTTGTGAACTTTATCCAACCTGATTCAAATCTTTACACTGTATATTCTGATGGTAAAAAATCTCCAACAGCTTGGCACTTGATTGGTTCGACTTTCGATCCAAAAGATAGTAACTACATGGCTTCAGGTAAAAGCGTATTGACTCGTTTCAATCCTTACACCGTTGATTCATTGGCGTTTACACAATTTTATATCCGTCAGGCAGATCAAATGACCGTAAATGGGAAATTGGTAGATATCGTTGATACAGTTTATATCCAGTATTTCAATATTGGTGGAATTAAAGTGGGTGGATACTCTTACAAGGCCAACCCTGGCGTAACTTATCGTTATGCGACTCCTGCGGTTGACAATTTGTCTTTCAAATCTTTGATGAATAGTACTGCACTCAAAACAGATACGCTTTTATTGAAAAAATCAGATGCTGATAGTTTGGTGTTGGAAAATGGTACTCCAAAATCTTTTGTCGGACGTGGGATCCAAATCCCAGTGAATCTGAAGTCTCAGTCAACAAACGGAGCAAACAATTCTGCCAATTTATTCGCATTTAATATTGTTTTCAAACCGATGCAAAAATCAAACTTGGGTGATATCGGTATCGCTTATGATGGTTCTGCTTGGATGAAATACAACTTGTACGGTTTGAGCTTGGCTTCATTAACAGGCCACGCGCAAGAAATCATCTCTACCAATAAGATCAATAACATGTTTGTTTGTAATTCTCAAGTACGTTATGGTCAAACCTTGTTTGGTTTCTTGAAGTCTTACTTGCCAGGTACTATTTGGACAAATTCTTTTTTCTTCCCGAACTTCGTTCACATCACAACCCCAAACTTGTCAACCAACAAAATCAACTCTGGTATCACTGGTATCCAAGTTTATCCTAACCCAGCTGCTAGCAATGCACAAGTTGATGTTGTTTTTGACTTGAGTGCAAATTCAATGGTTAAAACTGTTGTAACCGACATGAATGGTCGTGTTGTATTGAGCAACGAAGCCAAGCAATATGTTGCCGGTCAAAACGCTGTTGTTGTTAACACCAACGGTTTGTCTAGTGGTATTTACATGGTGACATTGGAAAGTGCTGCTGGTCGTATGAGCAGTAAATTGACAGTAAACTAATCACTTATTATATCTGTTGAAAAGAGCCGGGCTTGCCCGGCTCTTTTTTGTTTGTAAACATCGAATTTTGTTCTACATGCTGGACCCAAAAGTAAATCGATGTTTGAATGGCTTTGTCTTTTGGATCGTATTTGGGTTTTTTAACTTTTGGTCGGGGTCAATAGCCAAAATCAACGCACAAACGTTTGAAGGAATACAAAATAGCAACTTCGCTGGCGTTCATTCAGTTTATTCAAATCCTGCCTTGCTAACCTCCATGGCTTATAAGCGACATGCGAATATTTCTACCTTGGGGTTTGAAGTCAATAATAACATGTTCGTGATCACGGCGCCATTTACGCTTTGGCAAGCAATAACAGGAAATGTTCCAGCGCAATTTCAAAACGCCAACGGCAAAGTTCATTGGCAAAAAGACTTTCTAAAACAACAGCCCATTGGCACTTCTGGATGGGGTAGTGTTTCGGCAGAATACAGAGGTCCGGCGTATGCCAATCGTATCGGAAAGCGGTTTGTATGGTCTACCCATAGCAGAACCAGAACGCAAGTTTCTGTAAGAAATGTCTCTACCGGGTTACTGGATTACGGCCGGGTTTTGTTTGATACTTCAATGCGAGGCAAAAACGGGAATTTGGACCAACGGTCATCGTTGCCATTTTCGTTTCAAGCGAATGCCTATCAAGAACTTGGAGCTTCACTGGCGGCGGCCATCATAGATTCAAAAAAGTTAAAAATATCCATAGGAGGTACGGCGAAATACCTAATGGGTTTAGGGCATTACTCCATCGTGTCAGAAGGAATGCAACTCCGCACTTTCGGACGTGATTCAATTCAGTTCATGCAGAGCAATGTACAGGTGTCGTATTCTGAAACTCAGGTATTTAAACGGATTATGAGTGGATTAATTGGTGGTTTGCCATCATTTAGAAATATAATGGGTCATGGCATTGGCTTTGATTTGGGATTTACGGTGGAAGGCGGAAAAGGCGGCGGAACGGCTCAATTCAAAGATCGATGGCTGGGCGATCCAACCGCGCGTAACTACCATTGGAGATTGGCCGCTTCCGTGACAGATTTTGGGAAGTTGAGTTATGGCAGTCAGGTAAATACGTTCTCTTTTAGTAATGTAACGCCGGTAACACTAAAAACGGATTCTGCATTTTTCGGGGCATTTCAACAAGGGGGTAGCGCTGGATATACCTATCTGGAAGAGTTTGCAAAGAAGAGTATGAATTACAAACAGGAAAGCGGCACCATGAGATTTGTTCTTCCCACCCAATTGCATGTTCAAGGCGATCTGAGAATCATGGCGGGGTTTTATACCGCTTTTCATTGGCAACAGTCGTTACTTTCGCTGAAGTCCGTAGGATTTAGACAGCCATCGTCGTTAGTAATCGTCCCTCGATTAGAAACAAAGTGGCTTGAGGTGTCGATGCCTGTCGGTTTGACCAACGATTATCGCAAAGGGAATATCGGCGCTTGTGTTAGGGTAGGCCCAATATTTCTCGGGTCAGACAATTTTCTTTCCAATATGATGTCGAACAACATCAAAGGCATGAACGTATACTTCGGCCTAAGCTCGTCCATCGGGAAAATTAAGAAGTAAAGGTCTGATTGCGTAAATTCAGAAGTTAGAGTAAAAGTTCACAATCGACAACGGTTACGACCCTTAATCGACCCTTAATCGATGCGGGTAATCTTCGCACCCAAAGCGTTTAATCTTTCTTCGATGCGCTCATAGCCACGATCAATTTGTTCGATGTTTTTAATCGTGCTCTTGCCTTTTGCACTCATCGCAGCAATCAATAGAGCTACACCCGCTCTAATGTCGGGAGAACTCATTGTAATGCCTTTTAACTGGGTTCTGCGGTCCAATCCTATCACGGTGCAACGGTGAGGATCGCAAAGTATGATCTGTGCACCCATGTCGATTAGATTGTCGACGAAAAACAGACGACTTTCAAACATCTTCTGATGGATCAAAACAGTTCCTCTAGCCTGGGTGGCTGTTACCAAAGCAATCGAAATCAAATCCGGGGTAAATCCTGGCCAGATTTGATCAGAAACGGTTAATATAGAGCCATCAATAAACGTATCGATTTCATAATGGTCCATCGCAGGGATATAAATATCGTCGCCGCGAATTTCCAATTTCACCCCCAATCGTTGGAACATTTTGGGGATGATACCTAGCATATCAATTCGACATCCCTTTAATGTAATTTCACTTTGAGTGATTGCCGCCATACCAATAAAACTGCCAATTTCGATCATGTCGGGTAAGCAGCGGTGTTCGCATCCGTGAAGTGCAGTAACCCCTTCGATGGTGAGTTGGTTTGAGCCGATGCCAGTGATTTTGGCGCCCATGCTATTGAGCATCAAACAAAGCTGTTGCAAATAAGGTTCGCAAGCGGCATTGTAAATGGTGGTGATACCTTCAGCCAAGACGGCGGCCATTAAAATGTTCGCAGTTCCGGTAACCGAAGCCTCGTCCAAAAGCATATAACAGCCTTTTAGATTATCGGCTGATACTTTGTAGAAGTTGTTTTCTGCCTGGAACTCAAATTTAGCGCCCAGCTTGATGAATCCTTCAAAGTGCGTATCTAAACGCCTACGACCGATTTTGTCGCCCCCGGGCGATGGGATATAACCGCGGCCGAAGCGCGACAACAAAGGGCCCACGATCATAATGGAGCCGCGAAGTGCAGCACCTTGTTTTTTGAAATCTTCACTATTTAGGAATTCAAGGTCGATGTCCTTGGCGATAAAAGTAAAAGAACCCCTTTCATTGCGGGTTACTTTCACACCCAAACTCTGCAATAGCTCAATGAGCTTAAGTACGTCGCGGATTTCTGGGATATTGGTAATTGTAACTGGATCGGGAGTAAGTAAGACGGCGCAAACGACCTGAAGCGCTTCGTTTTTTGCCCCCTGAGGGATGATTTCGCCTTTGAGTTTGTGTCCGCCCTCGATTTCAAAAATTGCCATAGTGAGTTATTAAAATCTTCGGAAGTTCTTTCCGCGGTTTTTGTTGTTTTTATTTTTGTTGATATTGTTATTGTTATTGCGACCAAAATTGTTCGTTTTCTGGGGCATAGGACGACGAACATTCACCGTGGTATCGGCGCTTACTACCAATTCCGACCCATCGATCTTTAACTGGCCTTTGGATAGGGTTGAAAGATGTTCCGCAATGACTTCATTGCTAAGGTTTTCGTTGTTCCAAGCCTTACAGGAATTGTACATGAACGATGCAATCATATTTACTAAATCTTGCTTCAATTCACCGTCTTCCATTTCCGCCGCTTTATCGATCATCATCTGAAGATTTCTACCGTAAAATCTAAAGCGGATGCCACTCACATTGTAACCCAAATGCTCAGGTCGCTTGAATTCCTGTTTTACTTGCACAATTTCGTAAGGACAATCTACATCTAGTTCGTAGTCGGCCATCTGAAAAATATGACCCCACAAAATTTCTTTGTAGTTGACTTGAAGTTTGATATCTGGGTTTAGCGTGGCCATGATGCCGGCCAAATTATGAACCCAAGAAGTGCGTTCTTCCTTACTAGGTAAGGATTTTATGTGTTCGATATACTCTTGCACATGACGGCCATATTCGGAAATTCCCAATAAGGGCCTTTGGGTATTGTAATCGTCTTGAAGGATTGTCATGTAGATGCAAAATAACACAGAACCAATCAAATAAAAATCAAAACTTTCAAGCAGTTATCTTGTTTGTAATACACGTAAGACACATGAAAAATCAAATCGTTTCCGAGTACGTAAAATATTGCCTTAAAATGGGGCATGCGCCGGCCAATGTATTTCAGCTTTGCGAGCATTTAGGCATAGCAGAAACAGAGTTTTATCATCATTTTGGGAGTTTGGAAAAGGTGGAAGAGTCTGTTCTTTTGATTCGTTGGCAAGAAGTTGCAGAGAAGTTTGCGCAAGATGATCAGTTCGCGACTTTTGGCATCACTGAAAAGATGCTCACTTTGCATTTTGCTTTTATCGAGAGTTTACGCGACATCAGAAGCTATTTACTTTGGAAATTAAAAGATTGGAAGAATCCAATGGACCAGATAAAAGGACTTATGTCGTTAAGACAAGCCTTCCAAGATACTGTATCGCCCATGCTAAGTGCGGCGAGTAGCCTCGGTGAAATCCCCGATCGCAAAGTAATATCGAAATTGAATGTTGAGGCTTTGGGGATGAATTTGGCATTTGTTATTCACTTTTGGCTGAAAGATGATTCTGCCGATTTTGAGCGGACCGATGCTTGTATCGAAAAATCTGTTCAATTGACGATGGATTTTGTAGGCAGGAATGCAGTTGATAAATTATTTGATTTTGGCAAATTCTTGTTTCAAGGATTTCAACGATGATAGAAACCCAAGACAATATCCCCACCTCCAAAATGGGGCGGGCAATGAAATTGGTAGGAGCAGGAGCGAAAGTTGGTGGAAACTATCTCAAGTATTACGCGAAAAAGACCATTAATTCGGAGACTACGAAGGAAGAATTGCATAACGACAATGCGACGGATATTTATCAATCGCTGAGTAAGTTGAAAGGCAGTGCGCTCAAAGTGGCACAGATGCTTAGCATGGATAAAAATCTACTGCCACGGGCCTACACCGATAAATTTGCGATGTCGCAGTATTCTGCGCCGCCAATGTCGGGCCCACTGGTCATTCGAGCTTTTCAAAAATCAGTAGGCAAATCACCTTTCGATGTATTTGACCAATTCGAAACCCAGTGCACCGCAGCGGCTAGTATCGGACAAGTTCATAAAGCAAAAAAGGATGGGAAAACTTTGGCTGTAAAGGTTCAGTATCCGGGAATTGCCGGCAGCATTCAAAGTGATTTGAGGATGGTGAAACCCGTGGCCAACGCGATGTTTGGTTTGCCAGAAAAGGAGATGCAGAAGTATTTTCAAGAAGTGGAAGAGAAACTCATTGAGGAGACCAATTATACCCTTGAATTACAGCGATCTCAAGAAATTTCGACCTCGTGTACCAATATTCCCGATGTGTTTTTTCCAGTTTACTATCCGGAATATAGCAGTTCAAAAGTATTGGTGATGGATTGGTTGGAAGGCGATCACCTCAAAGAGTTTTTGGATAAAAAGCCATCGCAAGAGGTTAAGAATCGTGTGGCGCAAGCGCTTTGGGATTTCTACAATCATCAGCTACATACAGCCCTAGCCATTCACGCGGATCCGCATCCCGGAAACTTCCTGTTGCAGGAAGATGGTAGAGTAGGTGTGATTGATTTTGGTTGCGTGAAAGTGGTTCCGGAAGATTTTTACTATCATTATTTCCCATTATTGGTTCCTGAGATTAGAAACAATCAGGCAGTGGTGGATCAATTGTTAAGTCATATTGAAATCATCTTTCCCCAAGATTCTCCTGCGGTAAAGGTTGAGTTGCAAACGGCATTTTTAGAAATGACAGCGCTGTTGAGTCGGCCATTTGAATCTCAGAAATTTCAATTCACAAATGGCTTTATCGATGAAATCTATGCCAAGGGTGAAGAGATTTATCAAATTCCGGAGGTGAAACGACCAACCCAGCCTCGAGGCAGCAAACACGCTTTGTATGTCAATCGGACTTACTTCGGAATATACAGTATGATGGCAGATTTGCAGGCTGAGATTTCAACCCATGCCGATTTATGGTCGGATAAATTGAAGTCGCACTGGGGCTTAGAAAAGCCGTAAAGGATTTTTATGGCAATTTACCGCAGTGATCAATGCAATTCGTAAAAGAGATTACAGCGCGATATTTACACTGCACAAGATGCTCCGTCCATCAGATGGGAGTAGTCCAGGTCCTGGATATCCACCGGAACGACGGGTGAAATAGCTGCGATTCATCAAGTTGTTGATGCTAAACTTGATCTGAACTTTTTGGTTCACAGAGAGGGTCGTGTTCCAATCAAAGATGTGATAATCAGGAATGTAGCCGTTCACGCCAGTTGATAATGGTATTAATGTATTGTTTGCATCGGAATAACAACCGGAAACATAGCTCCACTGAATTTGATTTAGGACGTGGCGCGCGGGATTAGTTTTTGATTTGAGTTGGAATCCCATCCCCGCGCGCAAAATGTGCCGAGGTGCATTTTCAACCCAATTTCCTTTTAAATTCAAGGTCTCATATTTGCCCGAAGTGTTTTTTACCGTGATGTTGTAATCCCCGTATTTGGCATTGGTTAGCGCATAGGAAACATAAATCGGTAAGCCCCAATTTCCACTTGGTTTGAGTTTTTTAATCCAGTCAATATCCAAGATCCCTTCAACACCAGTACTTACACTATTACCAACGTTTGTTTTTACCGTAACAGCATTTCCTAGGTCGTTGATTTTGGTAATTCTGCCAATTCGGTTATTGTACTGAAGGACGAATAAGCTCCCATCAAAATACAGCCAATTCCCTCGTCTACCTCTAATACCAAGGTCGTTGTTGCTGCCCGTAGCATCTTTTAAATTTGGGTCGATTTGCTCCGTACTAGGCATCGCTTGCAAGTCGGTGAATAGAGCTGGCCTATAGTTTTGGGTTAAGTTCCCATAAATTTCAATTCCATTTTTTAGGTGGTATTCGGCCGACATACCACCGAGGAGGAATTTCCTGTTAAATGGACTCGCTTGCACAGGGATTGCCTCGCCGCCACTCGTAAATCCAAGTCGGCCCGCAACTGTTGATTGAATCGACTCCAATCTTACACCAGGAATGATAATGAATCGAGAATTTACCCGGACGATTTGTTCGGCAAACCAAGCAACGTTAAATGTATTGAATGCCAATTCAACGGGGAAGGGTTTCGCGGTTGAATAATTGGCATCCACACCCGTACTGCCAATTCCTTTTTGAAAACGCAGGGTTTGACCACGGAAAACGCGTATTCCGGTACTTAAAGTTTGACGCACACCCAAAATGCGGTAATGTTTCAAATAGGATAATTCAGTCCCTGCATTTTTATATTTATCGGTAGACAAATCGCGCTCTGAATATTGTCTGGTGAGCTTATTTATTGTGTCGGGAATCAAAATGCCAGCGATGTTTCCGACGCTATGTCTAACGGCCGACATACCAAAAATCAGCAATTGAATTCTGCTTGTTTGGGATAGTTCGTGATTCAATTTGATATTCAACGTATTCCAGGGCGTGGAAAACCAGTTTCTACTGCGATGGCTTAGTGTTGCACCTACACCATTGTAAAGTTGGTTGTCGGTAATTCCGCCGGGTTGTTGACTTTCCATTTTGTATTGCATGTAATCGGCGGTCACGGTAGTTTTCTTCCCCAACTGATACGTAGCTGATCCAAACATCGTTTGGGTTTGATATTTACTATTGCTTCTATAACCATCGGCGCTCCTGCGATCAAAAAAAGTATAGTAATAGCCCTTTTTGCCTTTTCCACCGAGCCCAATAAATGCGTTGTAAAGTCCAAAACTTCCCACCGTTTGATTGCATTCTAATTGCAGCGGTTTGCGAAAATTGCTGCCATCTTTCATGATATAATTGATCATGCCGCCAAATTGAGGTCCGTATTGCAAAGCACCAGCCCCGCGGATGATTTGGATTCGTTGTACCGCCTGCATTTGCGGGTTGTAATAGGCTTCAGGGTAACCAAAGGGGTCGGCTGAAATATCCGCTCCATTCTGTCGGATATTGAATTCCCAACTTCTGTTCGGGCTCAAACCTCGGTTTGCGATGCCAATTTGAATGCCTGAACCATCGCTTTCCCAAATCTGAATTCCGGGGACCTTTGCCAAGATCTGTCGCATAGAATTATTGACAACCACATTGTTTACTTGGTCCAAAACCACCAAACTATTTTTCTTGCCCGCATTGATTTTGGTTCCGACAATCTCCGGTAACATCATCACATCGCGTTGCTGACCCTTACCA
>CANIZU010000050.1 GCA_947472115.1 Flavobacteriales bacterium
CATTTAGGTTTGTATAGTTAAAAACCACTGCTATTGTCTGAAAGAATTTACACCCTCGACGTCATTGACCCTCAACAGTTTTATGGGCCAAACAACTTACATCTCACAATTATTAAGTCGAAGTTTCCCAAGTTGCAATTTGTAGCAAGGGGCGATGAAATCAAGATTTTTGGTGATGAGGCCTCCATGGATGCGTTTCAATTAGCAATGAAACATCTGGAGAAAGTATTCCTCAAGAGCAAAGAAATTAATGAGCATATTGTCTTGGAAGCACTTGAAGGCATCGAAGTGGTTAAACCGGAAAACACGGGTGGCCCGCCATTGATCGGTACCGGTGATGTATTGTTGATTGGTACCAGAGGTCAGCAAATTAAAGCCCGTACCAGAAACCAAGTGAAAATGGTGAATGCCGCTCGTACCAATGATATCGTTTTTGCCATAGGCCCGGCGGGGACGGGCAAAACCTACACGGCGGTCGCTATCGCGGTTTTGGCGCTGAAAGAAAGAGAAATTCGCAGAATCATCTTGACAAGACCTGCCGTAGAAGCGGGGGAGAATCTTGGGTTTTTGCCGGGTGATCTAAAGGAAAAAATCGATCCATACTTGCGTCCGCTTTACGATGCGTTGGAGGATATGATTCCAAACGACAAACTAAAAAGTATGGTTGAAAGCAGAACCGTTGAAATTGCCCCCTTGGCCTTCATGAGAGGTCGGACCCTGGATAACTGTTATGTGATTCTTGATGAAGCACAAAATAGTACAGACCTTCAACTTAAAATGTTCCTAACGCGGATGGGTCCCAATGCAAAGCTCATAATTACCGGTGACCTCACTCAAATCGATTTGCCACGTAAACAGCAAAGTGGTCTCGGCAAAGCCCTGCGGTTGTTGAAAAATATCAAGGGAATTGCACAAATTCAATTGGATACGGATGATGTAGTTCGACACAGACTCGTCAAGGAAATTGTACACGCCTATGATCGAGAGACGGAATGTGAAAAAGATTCGGAAAGCAATAAAGTTTAGGTAGTTATTTTTGCTATCAACTAATTACATGTCATTGAACGCACTCACGGCAACCAACTATAATTTTAATAATCAAACCCAATTTTATCGCGGTAAGGTTAGAGATGTGTATACGATTAACAACGATTTGCTAGTGATTGTGGCTTGCGATCGAATTTCAGCGTTTGATCACGTTTTACCCAGAAGCATTCCATACAAGGGTCAAGTTCTAAATGCAATCGCGAGTTTGTTTTTAGATAGGACTTCGGATATCGTTCAAAATTGGAAAATCAGTACACCCGATCCACATGTAACCATTGGGCATCGATGCGATGCGCTTCCAATAGAGTTCGTGGTTAGAAATTATCTTACGGGTCATGCCTGGAGAGTATATAAGTCGGGCGGTAGAATTTTGTGCGGAAATACTTTGCCCGAAGGACTTAGAGAAAATGATCGATTGCCAAAGCCAATTATTACGCCAGCGACTAAAGCAACCAGCGGTCATGATGAGGACACCACCTACGATGAGATTTTAGAAAAAGGCATCGTTTCAAAAGATCGCTTGGATAAGTTATACGATATCACTTTTAAGTTGTTTGCGCGAGGGGCAGAAATCGCTGCTGAAAAAGGACTGATTCTGGTTGATACGAAATACGAATTTGGCTTGAAGGATGATGCAGTTATGTTGATTGACGAAATCCACACCCCCGATAGTAGTCGTTTCTTCTATGCCGATACCTATAACGAATTGCAAGAAAAAGGTGAGCCTCAAAGGCAGTTGAGTAAAGAATTTGTTCGCGAATGGTTAATGGCCAATGGCTTTCAAGGACTCGAAGGTCAGATCATGCCGACAATGGAAGATGCATTTGTGAATAGTATCACTGAGCGCTACGAGGAATTGTATAAGGCAATGACGGGGAATTCGTTGCAGCGACGTTCTTATGATAATGTAATTGAAGAAATCGAAATAAATATTAATCAAACTTTAGAAAAGTTATAAAGATGAAAAAGACAATTTTAATGGCAGTAGCCACATTTGCCGTTTCATTCCAACTCTCGGGTCAGAATGTAAAGACCTATGCTGGAAAGCAATATTTGGGTAGCGGAGATTATAACGCCACCCCAAACAACAATTTAGCCGATGAATTATATTCAATGCCCATGGGTATTTGCGTTGACAATAACAATCGCATGTGGGTGACGGACCAACACAATGTCATGATTTTGGATGGTTCGCTAAGTCGTATTCGCGGCGGATTTTTGGGCGATCCTACCCAGCCAGGTTCCATTGGTGTAGATAATGGTACCTCAACCGTGAGTCGATTTAATATGCCTTCAGGCGTCTGCGTTAACAAGAACACAAACGATCTTTACATTGTAGATACTGATAACGCACTCATCAGAAAAGGAACGCAATTTGTGAATGTTTCCAATGGTACAGTTTTTACGACTGTTGCTGGCAATTATTCATTTACGGGTGATCACAAGGATGGTCTAGTTGCCGATGCATATTTTAGTTCACCATCGGACATCGAAATTAATTCATTGGGTGAAATGTACATCTGCGATTTTGGAAATGAAGTGATTCGTAAGATTTCGGCTGGTAAAGTAACAACCATCGCTGGAAAGGCAAAAACGTCTGGTGATGCAAATGGTGTTGGTAGCAATGCGATGTTTTATGCACCATCGGGTATTTTCTTGGAAAGCGATAATAGCATGTTGATTGCGGATCGTAACAATAAGAAAATCAAACGATTGAATTTAAAGACGAACGAAGTAACCACTGTGATTTCTTCAGGATTGAATATGCCCACCGATGTAGTTGTTGCCAACGGGAATATATACATCGCGGATGAAACTTGCATCAAAGTTTTTGACGGTACTACATTGAAAGTGTACGCAGGACAAGCATCAACAGTGGGCTATGTGGACGGTCAGGCAAAGACAGCCAGATTCGGTTACATGGGATTGTTTACATATCGAAAGGCGGATTCTGCATTTTTTATTACTGATATTACTAATAATGTAATTCGCAGGTTGACATTTCAAGATCCGCCAGCCGTTGATTTTGTTGCTAATAAAACGGCGGTGAACGTCGCTCAGACAGTTGCATTAACCTCCACTTGTAGTAATAATACTGTTTCGTATTCATGGGCGATTTCACCCAATACCTATACTTTGCAATCCAATTCTAAGTTAACGGACAAGAACATCTTTGTATCGTTCAATTCTGTGGGTTCATATACGATAACCTTTACGGGAGCCAATATGTCGGCCGACAAAACACAGGTTGTGAAAACGAATTACATCAACGTTTCTAGTTTGTCAAGTGCAAAACCCTTGGCTGACTTCGTTGCAGACATTACCAATCCAATGACAACCCAAACCGTTAGATTGGTTGACTTGAGCGACAATACACCAACTTCTTGGTTATGGACAATTACACCTTCTACATACACATTGATGAATGCAACAACAACATCAATGAGGAATATGGACGTGAAATTTAATGCGTTGGGAAGCTATTCGGTGACACTTAAGGCGACGAATACAACGGGAAATGATCAGAAATTAAAAACCAATTACATTCAAGTTGTGTTGAGCGGTAATCAGGAATTACCGGTTAAGCAGGTAGTTTTTTATCCCAATCCCGCCAAAGGTGTGATGAATGTGATGGGAATAAATAATATTGTTGAAGCCAGATTGCAGTCCTTGGAAGGCAAATTAGTTCCGATCACATTTGAAGGCAATCAGATCAATCTGTCTGAAGCGTCGGCAGGTATCTATTTTGCTAGGGTGAAGGATGAATCGGGTAGAGTTTATCAAACAAAAATTGTCATTAATCCTTGAATAGGATATTAGATAACATCAAAAAAAAACCGTTTAAAAACGGGTTTTTTTTGATGTCCGCCATTTCGTTCGGCCTCGCATTGCTATCGCAATGGCTCGGCCGAACCCTACTCATTAACATCCAATTACAACCATCCGTAGCTCCGTCAATTAAGCCAATCCTACTTTCTGCCGGTTGGTTGCAAGACATCTCAATTTCATCCTATTACACACTTTCCATTTGCCTCCTACTGCTCCTTCCCAAAAGAGCCCAGCTCGTTGCCATATTTCAAGGGATATTCCTAATCCTGCACTCTACAGTCATTCTTATTGATTACTATTTGCTCAAAACATGGTCTTGTAAAATCAATCGACTTGCATTGGATTACCTTTCTTATCCCAAGGAAATATTAAACTCACTAAGCTCAAAAGATCTCGTTTACATACTTATTTTCTTCCTGCTATTATTAACTCTAGTAGTTATTCTTGGCAAACTGATTGTCGCAGTTCACAACAAACTGATGTCTAATTTTCAATCAAAGTGGATTATTCTCCCTTTGGTTTGTCTTCTAATCATCGGAGCTCGCGGTGGAATCAACTCAATCCCATTAGGCCTAGGCAGCGCACAGAAAACCAACAGTTCTCTTTATAATTCCCTATCAACCAATTCGTTGTGGAACCTGTTTCACGCCTTTCAGCAACCAACCTTAAACCAAAACATCAAATCGGCCCTGATGTCGAGCGCAATAGAACAAAATGCACTAGAAAAATACATGGGACCCGATACTTTCCCTGGTGGACTGAAACGAATGCCCCAAATCATCCGAAAAGGTTCAAATGTGCTTTTCATCGTGCTGGAAGGAATCAATGAACATTGGTTAGAACGCGATCCTTCAGAATCCATTACGCCCAATTTGCTTCGCCTGGCCCAAGACGGAATGTGGTTTAAGAAGGCCTATGCCGCCGGAGATCGCACCGATAAAGGTTTGGCGGCCATTTTTTGTGGTTACCCTTCGCAGCCAGTAAAAGGCATCTTGCTAGATCCCGCCAAATGGGGCGCATTACATCAGCAGTTTTTGCCATTACAATTCGCGAAACAGGGCTACAATACCAATTTCTATTACGGTGGTGATCCAGATTTCGCAAACATGGGAACCTTCCTTAAGTTTATTGGATTCCAACATGTTAAAACCTATCCGAACGACCAAGATTCCAAGTGGGGTGTGAATGATGAAACGATGTCGAATCGCCTATTAATAGACCTAATCCATCGACCAAAACCTTTCTTCGCTTCATGGTTGATGATTAGCAGTCATGAACCCTATGATGTTATCGACAATCAAGACCTACCTGAAGCGGAAAAACTTAAATTGTCGATTCGATACTCCGATGCCGCCATCGGGAAACTCATTGAAGGATTAAAAAAATCAAATCTATACGACTCCACCGTCATCGTAGTTGTTAGCGACCATGGGAAATCGGTCGGATTACCCGTGACAGAAGATTATGAACAAGAGTTCTTCCGAATCCCATTGATGATTACCGGTGGGCCAATAAGAGATATGTATAGGGGAGTAGCACCGCATTTGATTGTGAGTCAGACCGATATTTATGCCACCTTGACAGAGCAGCTGCTAGGTAATGCCGCCAAAACGCCATTTTCAAGAAATATGATTTACGCAAATCATCCGGGAATGGCAATTTCTTTCACAGATAACAAGGCCGTCTTGGCCGCTAGTGGTTACCGTCATTTTCTATTTATGGATGCATTTCAATTAAAAACGCCCTCGGACTCATTGGTCTTGGGTCTTCAATCTCAATTAATTAGAGATTTTTTTAGAAAATAATGTAACAAAATTATCGTTTTATCGTCTATGCTTTATGGCACCAAATTTGCCAAATAGAAAATCATGGATAAACGATTGAAAAAGAATTGTACCATTATCGCAACTTTAGTCACAATTAATGTGGTTGGTTTTTTTGCGGCGGAAGCTTATTTCTCTAAGTCAACCCCCAATGCCCATTTGAACCACAGTGTATTATTTGAATTTTTTGATTTAAGTCCTAAAATGGTAGCCCCCTCTAAATGGCTAGAAATGGGATTTGAATTGATCAAAAAAATGAAGTAATCACTTCAATACGAAATGCCTTTACGATCGCAGAAGCCGTTTCATCTATTGTTCTCGCAGTCTGAGAAAATCTTAAGTAAATACAAACTCTATCACATCCTATTTTGGTTAATCTATGCATTAATCATTGCTGCTGTCATTCGAATAGGAAATTCTTGGGGCGATTCTATTTTACGACAATTGCCAATTTTAGCTACCCACGCCATAGTCGTTTACTTCAATCTATATTACCTCGTGCCTCGTTTCCTGCTAAACCGAAACTATGTTTCTTACGTTGTTGCGATTTTACTTCTGATTAGCGCAGCGTCTTTCCCGATTTCTATTTTAACCCACTCGTTGGTTGCAAATCAAGAGATTCAAAGTGTTGTATGGTCGTCGTTTTTCCTATTTCTGATTGGATTGGGATTGCTGTTTAGTATCATTCTCTCAATGACGTTCAAGTTTTTGAAAGATTGGTATGCCGATCAACAATCGAAAAGAGATTTGCAAAAAATGCAACTACAATCGGAATTGAAGTTTCTTAAAACGCAGATTAATCCCCATTTTTTATTCAATTCCTTGAACAATCTATATGCATTGACATTAATCAAAAGTGATTTAGCGCCCCAAGTCGTATTGCGCTTGAGCGATATTTTGCGTTATCTGCTCTATGAAACTGGGGAAGGGAAGGTAGATCTGCAAAAAGAATTACAGCATCTCAATGATTTCGTGGCCTTAGAACAAATGAGGGTTGGCGACAGAGTTAATGTTGAAATTGATTTGGAGGAGCCCAGCCGGGATTATTTGATTGAACCGATGTTGTTTCTAACCTTGGTTGAAAATGCGTTTAAACATGGTGCACAATCGGCAATGGAAGAGGGGTGGGTGAAAATTACTGGCAAATCGTTGGTGGGAGGATATAGCCTATTTGTCGAAAACTCAAAACCCATCGAATACCAATCATCAACCCAGGGTGGCATTGGGCTAGAGAACTTAAAAAAACGGTTAAATTACATTTATTCTGGGGCGCATGAACTGATCATATCAAACGACCAAAGAGAATATTGCGTTACTTTAAATATCGATTTAAATTATGCCGACTAATCCTATCAAAAGTATTCTCATCGATGATGAGCCTTTGGCCTTAGAAGTATTGAAATCTCATTTGGTTAATTACCCAAGAATTGAAATCGTGAATACGTTTTCAAGCGCAGGGGAAGCGATGAAATGGTTAGAATCAAACCAAGTTGATGTAGTGTTTACGGATATTCAAATGCCGGGCATGACGGGCTTAGATTTGGTGAAAAATCAATATCCAGCCCCCCATGCAGTAATATTCACCACAGCCCATACCAATTTTGCGGCCGATGCATTTGAGTTTGAAGCATTGGACTATTTGCTCAAACCGATTTCTCCAGAGAGAATGGAAAAAGCCATCAAACGTTTGGAAGAATATATCTCAATAAAACGAGGTACAAATGATGATGTAAGTGTTAAACCCGATTTTGTTTTTGTGAAGGTGGATGGGCAACATCAAAAAATTGCATACAACGACATTCTTTTTGTTGAAGCATTTGCAGATTATGTCAAAATTTGGATTTCAAATGAGAAGCGTATCGTAACATTGCAAACGATGAGGAATATGGAGATGGCGCTTCCAGCTGATCGTTTTGTAAGAATTCATAGAAGTTATATCGTTTCTAAAAGTCATATCGAAGCGATTCAAAACAACGCAGTAGTGATTGGAACAAAACAGTTACCTATTGGTAAAAACTACAAAGAACTAGTGCAATCGATTGTCAATAACGCCAAACTAAAATAGGGCTCCTCCCATTTTTTGTACAGAGCTTCAATTTTATTACAAAGAATATTCTGTAAAATTTATACTTTTTACAATCGGCAGACAATTCCAACTATTTGATAGTTAATGTATTGTGAATACTTGGTAATTGAAGTGTCACAATCATTTGTTTAGCCAACGGTTAGAGTAAAATATTGGTCTATTGATTCAGTTAATAGAGCAAAACCCCTTGAATTCCGTAGGATTGAGGTGGGTTTTACCAATTAAAAAAAAATAGCACTGTGGCGACATTCGATTACAACAAAATCAAGAATTTGGCAGCGGCCAAAAGGATTCCAATCAAAGAACTTGCTCGTAGATGTGAATTAAGTGAGCAAGGTTTTCACTACATGTTAAAGAAGCACACTATGCGTGTAGACACGCTGGAGCGTATTTGTGCAACTCTAGAAATTACAATGGTAGATCTTTTCGCAGAAACTCCAATAAGTACTGCAATTGGCGGTGTGAGTCATGAATCGTTGGCTTCAGCCAATTCTGAATTAATGCAGAAGCTCGACACTATTATTGGATTATTAAAAACAGAGAAGCATTTGGTATAATATACTACTTGCCTCATTGATTTTTTTATTTTTGATTAGCAGCGTAGACCATCATGGCTAGCTGTTTCAAATTGGCCCAATTGATTTGGGAATCAAGTTGAGTTGATTGCTGCCTTGAAAGCCATGCAAAAGCCTCTTCACTTGGAATGTTACCTACCAAATCATCTTTTGCCATAGGGCATCCTCCAAATCCTCCCAAAGCAGCATCAAACCTTCTACAGCCATGCTCATAAGCAGCTTGTATTTTCTCAATCCATTCATTGGGTTTTGCATGTAAGTGAACGCCAATTTGTACGTGTGGTAATTTATGATGTATCTCAGTGAACATGTCGGCCAGTTGCTGCGAATTAGCACTCCCAATCGTATCCGATAATGAAATCGTTCGGATGCCTAAGGATGCAATCTTTGAGGCCCACTCAGCGACTTCGCTCGCCGACCATAAATCGCCATAGGGATTGCCAAAGGCCATGCTTAAATAACATACGACTTCTTTACCGCTGGCTACTGCGATGTCTTGAATCCTCGCCAACCTTCGAAATGCCTCGTCTCTGCTAGCATTTGTGTTCCTTCTTTGAAATGTCTCACTCACGCTCAACGGAAATCCTAAATACTTAATTTTGGGATAGGCAACAGCGCGCAAAGCACCCCGTTCATTGGCAACAATTACCAAAAGCTTTGTTTGGGTTTCGATTTCGCTAATCGCGTGAACGACTTCGGCAGTATCGGCCATTTGAGGAATGGATTCCGGATTAACAAAACTGCCGCAGTCCAAAACATCAAAACCCTGATTTAAGAGGGTAGTGAGATATTGTATTTTTACTTCAGTTGGAATGAAAGACTTGATACCTTGCATTGCATCGCGGGGACATTCTACCAAAGTCAGTCGTTCCGCCATCTTCATGCCGCAATTTACTACAAGAAATCGAAGAAATACTGACTAATCTTTTTGTACAAATGCACGCGATCTGGACCTACCACATTGTGCTTGTGTCCTGGATAAACGAAGTAATCGAGTTGGGCATTTTTCGCCTTTACTGCCTTGTCAACGAACATTAGACTATGCTGCCAAACAACTACGTCATCATCGGCACCATGAATCATCAACAACCTACCTTGTAACTTATCGGCATAACCCAACAAATTATTGGCTTTGTATCCCTCTGGATTCTCATCCGGACGGTCCATGTATCGCTCGGTATACATGATTTCGTAGTAGCTCCAATCAATAACCGGACCGCCGGCAACACCCACTTTGTATTTGCCTGGAGTGCGCGTCATTAAACTGGTTGTCATAAATCCTCCAAAGCTCCATCCATGAATACCTACACGGGTGGAATCGCACCATTTTTGTGATTTCAACCAAGCCAAACCATCCAATTGATCCGCCATTTCTGCTGTTCCAAGTTGTCTGTGCACCGCGTTTTCAAAAGCCAATCCCCGATGAGAAGAGCCTCTGTTGTCTTGGGTGTAAACGATGTATCCATTTTCAGCCATGTAATGCATCCAAAGGTTTCCGCCGCCTAACCATGAATTGGTAATCATTTGGGCATGAGGGCCGCCATAAACATAGACAACCACCGGGTACTTTTTATTTGGATCGAAGTTGCTGGGGTAAAAAATGCGGGAATACTGATCGAAGCCATTCACCATTCGCATGTTGATTTCCATTTTCCCAAGTCCAAGACTCGCAATCGGGTTAGGTGATTCAAAAATGATTTTATGATTTACGCCTTCGCCAATTGTAACTGTAGCCCCCGCCGGTATTTCAGTTTCGGTGTAAGGTAGCTTAGTTTTCGTTGATCCATTTTGTGTTAAGGAGGTCCCAATTTGATTTGTTACATCAATTAAATAGATTTTTCGTGGAGTTTGATAGTTTGAAAGGGTGTTTATCATCAAGCCGTTTTCCGCATTAAAGGAACATTTATTTGTGCCGTTGGATGGCGTTAAATCAATGATCTTAGCCGACATGCCCGTTGCTGTCACCTTGCTTTCTTTCCAATCCAAGGCATGCACATGTCGCTCCAAGGGCGAAGCCATCGTATTTTCAAACAATAGATATTTACCGTCTTTGGTAAAGCCCAAAACATCTGTCACTTCCCAATTTCCTTTGGTAATTTGCTTGATGATGGGCCGTTTGTTAGCGAATTTGAAAAGATAAAGGTGGTTCCAACCATCAGACTCGGATTGCAAGAGAAAATCTGTGTTAGATCCGGGGACAAATAGTGGGCCATTTTCTGGTTCAACAAACTTGGGATGACTCATTTGGTAATCAACGCTAACCAATCCTCCGGAAACCGCATCGTACTTGCGTAGCTCCATTTTGTTTTGCTCGCGATTCACCCA
>CANIZU010000051.1 GCA_947472115.1 Flavobacteriales bacterium
AATTGTCGATAACGCTGCTGCGTCCAAATTTTCCGGGTGATCTGTTTTCATGATCCGCAAACCCAAATTCATTTTGGCCTCATCCACCATCGAATTCACCAATCGTGCATTGCCAAAAAACTTATCACGATCTCTAAATTTATCCGTCAAATACTTAGTAAACAATACCTTAGATTCAGAATTGAAATTCACCAAACGCTTGGTCGCAGCAAACTCGGCAATTTTAACCAATTCTTGGGGCGTGTAATCTGGGAAATCGTACTGCATCACAAATCGAGATTTCAGCCCTGGATTCGACTCCAAAAATGCATCCATTTCTTCGGGATAACCTGCCACGATGATGGCAATATCGGTTGCATCGGAAAGTTCCTTCAGCAATATTTCAATGGCTTCTTTACCAAAATCTTTATTGTCTTCGTCCTTGCGAGCCAAAGCATACGCCTCATCGATAAACAAGATTCCGTCCTTAGCCTTCTTGATTGCTTCCTTCGTTTTGGGTGCTGTCTGTCCGATATATTCCGCTACCAAATCACTGCGATCCACTTCAACCACGTGACCTTTCTTCAACAGCCCCATCTCCTTGTAAATCTTACCTAGCAAGCGAGCCACGGTGGTCTTTCCAGTTCCAGGATTGCCCTTAAATACCGCATGTAAATTGATTTTATCCGTTTCGTCAAATCCCTTTACACGTCGCAATGCCACGAATCGCAAATAATCAGAATACTCCCGAATTTTCATCTTGATAGGATCCAACCCAGTGAGTTCATCCAATTCATGCATTACCGCATCGATGCCCAAAGGCGTTGAAATGGTTATCACTTCTGCTTCCTTCGCCGCTTCGCCTCCCGAGACTAGGTCTTCAAAATCATCCAAATGGACATATTCAATTTGCGTTAACGGAATAAAATCCTCCTCGTGCGCGGCCACGTAATCGTCGCCAATTTCATAAGGCACCTGGGCCAGCATGTGATCCATGAAAATCACTTCGGCGTAATAATCGCCTCTACTCCATGTCCCTATCACATCGCTACCCCAACCAATGGTGACCGTAAAAAAATCTTCCTCCGGCTTTACGATAAAAATCTTAGAAACCGTTCCTTTCAAATAACCGCTGGATGTTCGAAAATTAAACAGTAATTCAATCGACAAATCCTTTGCCTTGCGGGTTAAATTGCTCAAATTCAGTTCGATCCATACGTAGCGCGTACTCAGGGCATTGAACACCGTGTAATATTTGCGGTCGGTCAACGCAGTATCAACCGAGTTGGATTCATATAACTTTACTGTATCAATTTTAAAATAGGGATTGGTGGCGTTGCGCATCATCCCCACATTCTGAATGATAAAGGTCTTTGATGATAACAATTCGTCGTTCACATAAGCCTCCCACCGATAAATCCCCTCTTTCCAATAAACACCCGGCGTTTTAACACCCCATCCCTCTCGGACATACACTACCGATTCATCAGGATTCACCGTTCGATCGCAATTCAAAAAACAGATTTCATTGTTCTTTTCGTCGATGCAACGCATCCGCAAACTCAACGACCAGGCCTCTTCATCAAAACGTTTGTTGTATAACGACACTTCACAGTAGACATACGCAACCTCCATTTCTTCAAAAACGGTGCGATACTTTTTTGTGTTATTTGCTAACCACTCGATGCTAGAGTAGGTCTTAATGTCGCGAAATTTAAATTGAGTAGTATTCATATTCGTTTGATATAAAATTAGATGACAACCAAATGGGCTTTAAGGTTGCTCGCATCGTTAAAAACAAGGCCTTGAACAAATTCAGTTTGATGCAATATCCGCAGAAAGAATGAATTAATTTTTTCTTTCTGATGAAATGTGTCATAAATGTGATGTGTCATGCAAATATTCCAAAGATGAATAAATTCCCGAAAATTTGTTGTATTTTTGCACCTCCGATACGGAAAGACCTCGTAGCTCAGCTGGATAGAGCAACTGCCTTCTAAGCAGTAGGTCACAGGTTCGAATCCTGTCGGGGTCGCCCAGTATTGAGAAATCTCGGGGAGTAGCGCAGGCCGGTAGCGCACCTGGTTTGGGACCAGGGGGTCGCAGGTTCGAATCCTGTCTCCCCGACCACTTTCAACAAAAAAGCCCTCGCACAGCGAGGGCTTTTTTATTTATATCAATTTTAATTACGGACGGACCACAGCCAACTGACCATGTCCTACAATCACATTCGATTTATCCTTCACGTTGTAGGTGTATACCCCAGCCGACCAATCCGAAACCTGAATCGTAGTAGAACAATCAAATGGCTTAACCAACATCAACTGGCCAGTAGCTGAATACAGCTCACAAACCAATGAATGTCCCTTAGCTGCTGTAACCGTTATCACATCCGTTGTTGGATTTGGATAACAAGCCACATTCATTTCACTCATCAAAGCGTAGGTCTCGCTTTTAACGGTAGTATAAGTGACATCATCCACATACAGACTGCTGTTCAACATGTGCGACTCAGTAGTATCATCCACATAACTGCTTACAAAGTAGTAACGCAACAAATTTGCTGTCAGAGACTTATCGACATAATATATGGGAAGGTCGATTTTGGTAAAATTGGTAGTTCCAGCAAAAGTGCTTGTACCGTAACCAATCACTGAATCCGTACCCAAGGTTGTATTGATCACCTCTACATATAGATTGGCTGAATCATAAACAGTGGCCGGAACGTATTTTACCATCGCACTCGCCACAAGGGGCTTTGAAGGCAACACTTCTCCACCGGAGAAATTAAAGTTAAAACTTGCATCCACACTCAACTTTGCATTTGTCAAATAGCCTGGCATAAGCCCCAAATCACTAAATGATTTCGTTGTAATCTGCGCCGAAGCAAGTCCTGAATTCTTTACCGTAGTGCTCTTTTTTACCAAATTGGTGACCTGAGTATTCTGACCCGTAATAAAGTTTAAAATATTAAAAACAGAATCAAATGAACTCCATCCTTGCGGAGTCTCCAAACTAGCAGTTAAATTAAACAATAATTTGCTCGTGCGCCAGTTTTCTAAACCGCCATTTTTAATAGTTGTCTGAGCGTTTGCTGCACTAAGCGAACCAAGAAACAAACCCATTGCTAAAATTATTTTTTTCATGTATCGAATTATTATTTCTTCAAAATTAATGCAAGCCCAGCGGGGATGGCAATTATTCGATGAAAATTACACAAACCTTTTCCCCAAATCATCCCCATCGTGCGTTAATCTCAAGGGTTGGGTTAATTTTGCATAACCTTAATAATAACAGTGAATATACAATCCTATATCAATCAACTCACATTTGGCCAAACCGATCTATCGTTTGCGATTGTTGTGGGGTTGACGATGATTTTTGCCTTCATTTATTTATTTGGCTTTTTCACCAAAATAAAGCGAACCGAATCCCAAGCCGTTGTCTCCTCAGCCCCGGGTATTAGTATCATCATCGCATCACGAAATGCCCTCCCACTGCTAGAAAAGAACCTCCCCAACTGGCTGGCACAAGATTACCCCAACTTCGAAGTCATTATCGCCAACGACCGCAGCACCGACGACACGCCCCTGTTTCTTATCGAACAAAAAGAACTGCATCCCAAACTAAAAGTCGTTTCACTCGATGCCGACTTTGTTAAAATGGGTGGTAAAAAATTGGCTCTTACGCTGGCAATCAAAAAAGCACAATACGACCATTTCTTAATGACCGATGTCGATTGTGTCCCCAGCAGCGACCAATGGCTGAAACACATGGCCACTCAGTTCACAAGAGAAAAGCAAATCATTTTGGGTACCGCACCATTGAAAACCGGAACCGGCTTTTTGGGCGCCCTCATCCAACACGAAAACCTGCTCACCGCAATGCATTACCTCGGCCTAGCGGCCTCGGGCAAACCCTACATGGGCGTGGGTCGGAATTTGGCTTATACCCGCAATATTTACAATGACGTGAATGGTTTTAGCAGCCATCACCATATTCCCGCCGGTGACGATGACCTTTTCGTACAAGAAGCAGCAAACGCCAGCAATACAGCCATTTGTATCAACCCAGACGCCTTCTGCTTTAGCGATGGCCCAGCCAACTGGAGCGCTTACTGGAAGCAAAAGAAACGACATCTTTGGGTCGGAAAATCGTATCAAAAAGGGGTAAAACAACTCCTAGCGATATATCCGATGGCGCAACTTTTCTTTTGGACAACCATCATCCTTTGGTTTATCCTAGGCAGTCAGATTTTGTGGCCCATCATTGCCCTATTGCTTAAATTGATTCCTGAGTGGGTGGTTTTCTATCAAAAAGGAAAGCTCCTGCAAATGCAGAAATCAACCACTTTTTACCCCGTTTTTAACTTTTTTGAATCTTTCTGGTACGTAATCACTGGGATAAACGCATTTTTTACCAAAAAAATCACATGGTAGGACCAGAAATCATATTCGAACACTTCCCCAATCTCACCGAGGAACAAAAAGTACAATTCGCACAGTTGGGTCCGCTCTACGCCGACCACAACGCACGCGTCAATGTGATTTCTCGCAAAGACATGGACATGTTCTACATTCACCATGTGCTTCATTCGATGGCATTGGCTAAGACGTGCGAGTTTATACCAGGTCAGCATTTCATCGATATCGGCACCGGTGGCGGATTTCCCGGAATTCCACTGGCCATCATGTTCCCACAGGTAGAATTCACTCTGGTGGATAGCATCGGCAAGAAAATCGCTGTCGTTCAAGCGGTAATCGATGCGTTAGGACTCAAAAACGCGACAGCCATTCAGGAGCGCACAGAATCGCTACCCATGAAATTTGATGGCGCCGTAGCTCGTGCCGTAGCCCCTGCAATCGAACTTTGGAAATGGATGGAAAATCATTGGAGCGGAAAACCCCGTTTCTTCCTATTGAAAGGTGGTGATTTGGCCGAAGAAATCAATGAAGTGATTGAATATTCGCAAAAAACCAAAATCAAATTGCACGCAATCGGCGATATCTACAACGATCAACCCTTCTTTGAAACGAAAAAAGTCGTGAAATTATTTCACGGTCAAATCTGGAAAGACTAGCCCGGGTACAATGTTACATTGAGCCCCCAGAGTCATTCGTACACCCGAATTAAAATCGCTCCCGAAAGGCCATTAAGCCCCTAGTATGCCTTTGGCCGATGCCAATGCCGCTGAAAGTCCGTCCGCATTTTTACCCCCTGCCGTAGCAAAGAATGGCTGTCCGCCTCCACCACCTTGGATTTCTTTGGCACATTCACGAATCATTTGCGTTGCATTCCAACCTTTTTCAGCTACCCATTGCTCGTCGATGTAAATCGCCAAACCTGGTTTCTCATCTGCCAAAAACGCAAGCACAACAACGGGATTCACCAACTCTTGCTTCAACTGAAAACACAGTTGTTTGGCCGCATCCGCACTCGGCAAATTCATTTGCTCCAATACCATCGGAACGCCAGCTACGGTTTGAACTTTTTGCAACAAGCTCGACTTCAACGCCGAAACTTGCTCGACTTCCATTTGCTCCAGCTGCTTTCGCATCGATGCGTTTTCTTCCAATACCTTGTTCATCGCAGAAACAACATCCTTCGGATTGCCCAGTGCGATTTTCACCTGCGACAACTCTTCCAGCTGACCGTTGATATAATCCAAAGCCGATTGCTGCGTCACAGCCTCAATCCTTCGAACACCGGCAGCCACACTAGACTCACCCAAAATCTTGAAGAAGCCGATTTGAGAGGTATTCGCCACATGAGTTCCGCCACACAATTCCATAGAATAATTCGCATCAAACTCAATCACACGAACGTATTCGCCATATTTTTCGCCAAACAAAGCCGTCGCCCCCATCTTCTGAGCCTCCGCAATCGGAACGTTACGATGCTCTTTCAATGCGATGCCCTCGCGGATTTTTTCATTCACACGAACTTCAACTTGTGCGATTTCCTCATCCGTCATCTTGCCAAAATGAGAAAAATCAAAACGCAAAGCAGAATCATTCACCAAACTACCCTTTTGGGCCACGTGAGACCCCAATGCCTCTTGCAAAGCACTGTGCATCAAATGCGTTGCGCTGTGATTGCTACTAATGCTGTTTCTGCGACTTGCATCCACCTGAGCCGTGAAAACCTGATTCATATTTTTTGGCAAATTCTCACATACCAAAACATGCAATTTGTTCTCTTTTTGGGTATCCAAAACCCGCACAATCTCACCGTCTTCCCCAATCAAGTGACCAGAATCGCCCACTTGACCGCCACTTTCGGCGTAAAAAGGACAAACATCCAATACCAATTGGTACAAATTCTTTCCTTTGGCTACGATGGTTCTATGTCGACTAATCTCCGACACACACTGCGTTGCATCATACCCACAAAACGACTCATCGCTGTCGGCCATGATAGTAATCCAATCCCCAGTTTGCTTCACCGCATCGGCCTTAGAGCGGTCTTTTTGTGCTTGCAAAGCGACTTGGAATCCGTCCATATCCACCGAACAACCACGTTCTCGGGCGATCAAATCTGTTAAATCGATAGGAAAACCGAAGGTATCGTACAATTCAAAAGCAGTAGCACCATCCACAACACCCTTGGGATGCTGATCGATAAATGTACCCAACCTTCCCATACCCGAGCTCAAGGTTCTGAAGAAGGAATTTTCTTCTTCTTGAATTACGCGTTGAACAAAACTCTCTTGGGCTTTTAACTCTGGAAAACTGCCAGCAAAATAATCGGCTAGACCGGGGACCAATTGGTTAAAAAACGATTCCTGGAATCCCAAGTAAGAATAACCATAGCGAACGGCTCTTCTCAAAACCCTTCGAATCACGTATCCTGCGCCGGTATTCGATGGCAGCTGTCCGTCGGCTATGCACAAACTCACCGCTCTCAGGTGGTCGGCGATAACCCGAAATGCTATATCCTGCGCCTCATTATCTCCATAATTCTTACCACACAATTTGGCGGTATTCTGGATGATAAATTGAAAAACATCTGTATCGTAATTGCTTGATTTCCCTTGAATTCCACGCACCAATCGCTCAAAACCCATTCCGGTATCCACGTGTTGGGCTGGCAAACGATCCAAGCTACCATCGGCTTTGCGGTTGAATTCCATGAACACGAGGTTCCAGATTTCAATCACTTCGGGATGGTCTTGGTTTACTAGGGTTGCGCCATCAACGGCCTCGCGCTGCTCGGCCGAACGCATATCAAAATGAATCTCGGAACACGGTCCGCAAGGACCCGTATCGCCCATCTCCCAGAAATTGTCTTTCTTGTTGCCTTTTAAAATTCGCTTGGGATCAATAAACTCCGCCCATCGATCATGCGCCTCTTGATCGAACAGAATATTGGCTGCCGCATCACCCTCAAAAACAGTGACATACAATTGGTCTTTGGGTAGGCCATAGACACCGGTCATCAGTTCCCAAGCCCAGGCAATGGCGTCTTGTTTGAAGAAATCACCAAAGCTCCAGTTGCCCAACATCTCAAACATTGTATGGTGATAGTGGTCATGCCCAACTTCCTCCAAATCATTGTGTTTTCCGCTCACGCGCAAGCATTTTTGCGAATTGACAACCCGTTTGTAGGGTGCTTCGGAATTACCCAAGAAGTAGTCTTTGAACTGATTCATCCCCGCATTGGTAAACATGAGGGTTGGATCGCCTTTGACAACGATGGGTGAGCTTTGAACGAAAGTGTGTTGCTTTGATTCAAAAAACGACAAGAATTTCTGTTTGATTTCGTGACTACTGAGCGCCATGGCGCAAAGATAGTGCAGAATGGGTCAAAAATGAGAGGCCGCGCAGTGCGCGGCCTCTCATTTTATCACTCTAAAGTTCACAATACTCAAAGTTGAACGTTTCCGCCAAACCCGCGTATCGTTAAATACAATTCAGTTCGCTAAATCAACCTACAGCACTCACCTTTGGCGCTGCATTCTTGATCTCCTCGCTGGCACCGTCCTCAAACTTCTTGAAGTTATCGTTGAACAAATGCGCCAACTTCTGACATTGCTTGTCGTAAGCTTCTTTGTCGGCCCAAGTATTTCTTGGATGCAACAATTCCGCTGGAACGCCTTCGCACGCATTTGGCATCATCATTCCAAAGACAGGATGCGCTGTAAATTCACCCGTCAACTTGCCTTCCAATGCCGCAGTAATCATAGCGCGGGTGTAAGACAACTTCATACGACTTCCAACGCCATATCCACCGCCACTCCAGCCGGTATTTACCAACCAAACGTTGATATTTGGACTAGCACTCAACTTCTCACCCAACATTTTCGCATAAACGGTGGGATGCAAAGGCAAGAACACCTGACCAAAACAAGAAGAGAAGGTAGCCTGTGGCTCAGTAACTCCAGCTTCTGTTCCAGCCACTTTGGCCGTGTAACCACTAATGAACTGATACATCGCCTGACCTGGATTCAATTTAGAAATCGGAGGCAACACACCAAAAGCATCAGCTGTTAAGAAGAATATATTTTGTGGGGCATCTCCAACTGAAGGCACCGCAATATTTTCAATGTAATCGATAGGATAAGCTACACGTGTATTCTCAGTAACAGAGATATCGTCGTAGTTTACCACATCAGAACCTTCAAAGAAACGAACGTTTTCTACCAACGCACCGTGTTTGATGGCATGCCAAATTTGTGGCTCTTTCTCTTCGGTCAAATTCACGCACTTGGCGTAACATCCACCTTCGAAGTTGAAAACACCAGTATGCGACCAACCGTGCTCATCGTCACCAATCAACTTGCGATTTGGATCAGCACTCAAAGTGGTTTTTCCCGTTCCGCTCAAGCCAAAGAACAAAGCAGTATCGCCATTCACGCCGATGTTGGCAGAACAGTGCATGCTCAATACATTGCGCTCATGGGGAAGGATATAATTCAATACAGAGAAGATTCCCTTTTTGATTTCACCTGTGTAGCCAGAACCACCAATCAAGATGATTTTGCGACTCACACTCACCATAGTGAAGTTGTGCTGACGGGTACCGTCAACGGCAGGATCGGCATGGAACGATGGCGATGCCACAATGATCCACTCGGCAGGCTGCGTCGCGATTTCTTCGGCAGAAGGACGCAAGAAAAGGTGCTTAGCGAACAAGTTCTGGTATGCGCTCTCGGTAACCACCTGAATATTCAAGCGATTCTTAGGATCGGCACAAGCATAGGCGTTGCGGACAAAAATATCCTTGCCTTGCATGTGATTCATCACCTTGTTCAATAAAGCATCAAATTTGGCTTCTTCAAATGGCTGATTCACAGCACCCCACCACGCGGAATCTGCGGTTTGGGCATCATTTACCAAGAACTTGTCTTTTGGACTTCTACCAGTAAATTCACCGGTGTCTGCCGCCAAGGCGCCTTGAGATGTGATTCTTCCTTCGTTTCTTTCGAGGGCTTTTGCTACGAGTTCGTCTGTGGTTAGATTTTCGAATACGGTCTGGGCGTGATTTTTAATCGACGCAATGATTTCGATATTATTCATGCTATAAATGAAATAACTTTGAGTCTGCAAAGGTACTTATTGTAACGGGGGATATCGCCCATTCAAAAGAATTCTTTGTAAATGAACTTACACACACCTAAAATGAGTCAATTTATCAATACAATAAAAATCAATTCATTGAAATACATCGAATTAAGCAAATCAAATATTTTAAAAAGTGTTGTTTTGACACTTGTAAAATTGTGCATTATTTTCTACCCCAGCAGTCCAAGTCAAGCCCAATATCTGATCCCTCAACCTCCATTGAATCGGATTATTTTCTCAGAGAGCATTCTTCATACAACGGCGAACATTTTTTACAGCGACCACCTAAATCAAAGTAGAGTTGGGGGAAATAGCTGGAAGTTGGGACCCATCGACAATTGGGCTCAAACCACATTGAACGACAGAACAGCGCGCGTCTCGGATGGCATGGCACTCAGCACAGCCTTGGCGGCGGGCATGATCACACTCGCACTGCCTAAAAATCAACAGACACAGTATATCCAGCTGGCCGTCCAAAATGTATGGATTACCGCAAATCTCACCCAAACGGTAAAAATGCTAGCCCTCAGAAACCGCCCGTACACTAAAACACCAGGGTTTGTATCATCAAAAACCGACGACCATTTTAGTTTCTTTAGCGGACACAGTGCCATTACGGCAACCGCAGCAACTACGGCTATAATGATGGCATTGAATCAACCGAACATGTCGACCTGGGGCAAAGCTGCAGCATACACTGCCGGCGGCCTGGCGCTTACCACAGCGGGACTTAGAATAGCAGCGGGAAAACATTATCCCTCCGATGTTGTTACTGGTATATTGGTTGGCGTCGCCGTTGCCGTCATCAACACCAAACTTCATGAAGCCAATTGATTTTATCATACCAATCCTTTGTGCCATCCCATTGATAGGATGCACTCAAGTACCTAAAAAATCTCATCAAACAAAAA
>CANIZU010000052.1 GCA_947472115.1 Flavobacteriales bacterium
GTCCCAATTGGCGCCTGTAGAACAGCTGTCGTAAAAAACAAATCCTCCAAACTCAGCGCAGTCTGATAATGCTGCCTAAAAAATGAAATCATCGATACCACATCCTCGCCATTCAATGTTCGATGCACAAACGACTGAAATCGTTTTAAATCAGAAGGCTCGTGCTGCGTAATGAAATCGAAAGGTGCATCATCCATCAATAGCATGAGTTTCTGAGCACTTCTGATAATCGTTTTGCGCTGTCCCCAAGCCATAATCGCGGCAAAAAATCCAGCAATTTCTATGTCTTGCAGTCGAGAGTAACGATGGGGTATTTGAACTGGATCAAATTCAATAAATGCATTTTCTTCTACCTCCTTGGCCCAATAATCCAATAAGTCTTTAATCTCGAGGTCTGTCATTGCGATTAAACCTTGGCCAAAGCGCCTTCAAGGTCAGCAATCAAATCGTCTACATGCTCGATGCCGACGCTCAAACGAATCAAACTGTCCTTCAATCCATTGGCTTCGCGCTCAGCCTTAGGAATACTGGCGTGCGTCATCGTTGCGGGGTGACCGACCAAGCTCTCCACACCGCCCAAACTTTCCGCCAATGCAAAAAGATGAGTGGACTTCAAGAAGGTCAGCGCCTTTTCAATCGCATCGTCTTTGAGGGTAAAAGAAATCATCCCACCAAAATCCTTCATTTGCTTTTTAGCCACCGCATGATTGGGGTGAGATTCAAAACCAGGCCAATAGACATCGCCTACTTTTGGATGATTTTTTAGCCAATGTGCAATTTTCGCTCCGTTTTCGCAATGACGTTGCATGCGGATATGAAGCGTTTTGATGCCTCTCAATGTCAGAAAGCAATCCATCGGTCCAGGGGTCGCCCCGCAAGCATTCTGAATAAATGCCAAACGATCCTTGAGATCTTCACTGGAGGTACACAAAACACCCATCACCACATCGCTATGACCATTGATATACTTTGTAGCCGAATGCATTACTATATCCGCACCCATTTTTGCAGGATTCTGCAAATAGGGTGAAGCGAAGGTATTGTCGACCACAACGATGCTATTATACTCATGTCCAATCTGAATCATGACCTCAATATCAATGATGCGCAACAACGGATTTGTAGGCGTTTCCACCCAAACCATTTTGGTTTTATCATTCATCACGGCGCGAACGGCCGCTTCATCGCTCATGTCAACAAAATGAAACTTGATTCCGTAATTAGCGAATATTTTGGTAAACAAGCGATAAGTTCCGCCATATAAATCATTGGTGCTAACTACTTCATCACCAGGCTGTAACAATTTTGCGCAGGCATCCACGGCACCCATTCCAGTGCTGAAACACAAACCATAATTGGTACCTTCCAATGCTGCCAAATTTTTCTGAAGTACATCGCGGGTTGGATTTTGGGTCCTGCCGTATTCATATCCTTTGTGGTAGCCAGGCGCCGCTTGAACATAGGTGCTAGTCTGGAAAATCGGGGTCATGATTGCACCTGTAGTTGGGTCAGGCTCGATGCCTGCGTGCAAAACCATCGTTTCTATGTGATTTGATTTCATGGTGTTCTTCTTCTGTTGCTATTGGTAGGAATTCTATTTTGGTTATGATAACCGTCCACTGGTTTTGGCGAACGATAACTATCAAATGCGAAATTACGATTTACGTTCGATGTCTATCAACACTTCTTCCACGATGCGGGGGAAATGCTGACCTTCAAGTTGATGGATTTTTTGGGCGACATCAGAGGCTGTATCACTCGGGAGTACTTCACATTTGGCCTGATAAATGACAGCGCCTTCATCGTAATGCTCATTTACCCAATGAATCGTAATACCTGTTTCATTTTCATGGGCGGCCACTACAGCTTCATGAACATGCATTCCATACATGCCTTTACCCCCAAATTTTGGGAGTAGGGCGGGGTGGACATTGATTACATGAGGGAATTGAGAGAGCAAACGAGATGGGAATTTCCATAAAAATCCAGCCAATACAATTAAATCGGGATTGTATTCGCTCAAAATTGCATCAATCCGATCGCCAGTTTTCCATTCTTCTTTGGTGAAGAGTTCGCAGGGTAAACCCAATCGTGATGCCCGTTTAAAAACGCCAGCACCGGCAACATTGCAAAAAATCGCGGTGACAATAGTATGGGTTCCGGCAAAGTGATTGACGATGTTTTCTGCGTTGCTACCGCTGCCCGATGCGAAGATTGCAATTTTCACTGTGCTAAGTTGAATTGTGATACCATGATTTCCATCTCGCGCATCAAACGATTCCGAGATTGGTTGGGTGCGAAGATGAAAGCATCAACCGCAACATGACGGTGGTTTGCAGTATCCCTGATAACGCGCCTTATAAATGGACCACGTCTGTTCGTGATTAATTCCGTTTGCCAGCCACTCATCCAGTATTCTTGTCCGTATAAACCAATGGTTGTCCACTTTCGAATGGGGAACTGACCGCTTTCGCTAATTTCAACCCAAGTGCCTTCGGCGGTTTTAAGGTATTTTTTCGTCAGAGCGTTACGCGCGGTGATTTGGTTTTGTAATGAATCAGAGCCTGCAATAAACTGAAGCATCAAATTACTGTGGTAATTGCCTGTTTCTTGACGTAACCATAGGAAATCATTGGCTTTGGTTACCAATTTCAATTCGGCTGATAACATTGCCTTTACGGCATAATTGGCTTCGATGGCCGCAGAAATACTATCGCTATAACGATTTTGAAGGAGACTTGGATGATGCGGGCCGTGGTGAGTAACTGACGCAATCGTGTTTTGTAATTCATATTGCTTAGTAATATGAAACAACGACCGCTGATTTGCCTGAAACCAACTAGACGTCATGTTTTCTCCATTGGAATGAACGTCATGAATCAGCAATACCACTTGCGGGACTGACCAAACATTGCTGATCCATGTACATTGGATATTGTTAATCGTTGTGTCCTTTAGGATTCTTTTGGCATGAGCCATTTTTTTGTGCGATGGCTGCTTAATGTCTTCAAATTTGCTTTTAGGATCAATAATCCAAACCAAAGGTGCGGAATGCATATTGTTTTTTGTTGCAATATCCTCTTCCTCCATTTGGGAGAAATTATGCAACTCAAAGTCAAACATCGCTTCGTAATAGCCATCGTCTGAAATGGATAAATTCTCTTCAAATCGAATTAGGTTACTATCAACTGCCCAACGCGTTTGCGTGAAAATCTCGTTTGCGCTGTCCTCAAAGAAATCAGGATAAAAGACTGTGATTCTGCCCGCTACGCCAATTGAAGAATCCTTTTTTGCTGTATCGCCGCTTGAATTACATCCTGAATGTAGGAGGAATAAGATAATTGTTGCAAAACCTATCCCGAATTGGGTTTTTTGGCGACTGATTAGCATCAACGGTGATTAGATTTATGGATAATCAGTCGTTGACCTACCTGAATGTTATTCGAACGCAAATGGTTCCACGTCTTAATCTGAGTGACAGTTACGCCATGTGTCCGGGCTACTAAACTTAGTGTTTGACCTCTTCGAACAACGTGAATGCTTCGGGGTGAATTTCCCGATTTTACTGGAGCATGGTAGGCTACGGCTGTGGCACCCGCAACTTGTGCACCGCGAGGTAAGGATTTTGGATAAGCGTAGGGTGCTCTATAATTGGTAGGAACGTAAGCTCCTTGGAATTTTGCAAACGCGGCAGCACTATCGAATCGATCAATAAAATCCATACTTGCCGAATAGGGCATCAAAATAACGCTGTTGGTTGCCATGTCGGTATTGTTGTTTAGCAACTCTTGATTTAAGCCGGTTAAATTGTGTTGGGTGCCCAAATACTCATTGATTTTACCCAAGTGCATAGTAGAATCAATTTTGGTTGGAGCCAGTACGATACTTTGATCATTATACATCGCATTCTTGCCTTTTTGGGTAAAGTTGAGGACATAAGCTACCGCAATAAACTTAGGGACATAGTTCTGGGTTTCCTTGGGTAGAAATGGCAATACTTCCCAAAAGTTGGTTTTTCCACCGCTTCTGCGAATGGCTTTTTGTACGTTGCCAGGGCCACAATTGTATGATGCGATACTAAATAACCAATTGTTAAAAATCGATTGAGAATTGGCGAAATATTCACAGGCTTTCTGGGTGCTCGCTACAATACTCTTACGATCGTCGCAAGGATATCCGATGCGCATTCCCATCAACTTTCCTGTATAAGGCATGAACTGCCAAAGGCCTGTTGCCCCGCACCATGAAACGGCACTCGGATTTAAATTGGATTCAATGACTGAAATGTATTTCAACTCTGTCGGTAAGCCATTTTTATCTAAAATCTCCTCGAAAATCGGGAAGTACAACTTCATTCTTTCGTGGATTTGGTTAAAATAACCATCGCCATAACCCAAGTAGTATCGAATGTGCTGTTCTACCAAACGATGATATTGGAATGGAATTGTGCTACCAATTTGTAACATCATCTCTTCAAATTCTCTTCCGTTTCGATAACGAACTTCGCTGTGATTTACAGGAGAGTGCGAAGGTATATTGCCCAGTAATTGTTGGGTAAGGCTATCAATTCTCGCAATGTGATTGTCGCCCATTGGATTCAATGGCGCTTGGGCATCAACATTCGAAAATGTCATAATAGCCACTGTGATTGCGATGAAGAATTGATTTGTCATTTTGTTCAAAAGTAACTTCGTTAAAGTTCGCTTCCAATAAGCAAAGACTGAGCCAAAAATAAAGGGCACTAAACAAATGTGTATATTTGTAATAATCTAAATGTAGGAATGGTGCGAAGCCTTTACTATCTTAGAGGTACTAAAAATTATACAGTCCGTGGCATTGTCAGAAAATATTATATCGCCGGAATCCCAAGCGCAGACTCAGTTGAAAGCTGTGGCTCAATTTTTTAAAGGGGGTTCTTTGAATATTGGAATTCCCAAGGAGGTGACATTTCAAGAAAATAGGGTGCCTCTTACGCCGGCTGCAGTCGCATATTTTAGCAGCAATGGCCATCGAATAGTCATTGAGTCAGGCGCCGGACGCAATGCGAATTTTTCAGACATCCAGTTCAGTGAGGCGGGTGCGGAAATTGTTCATTCCAACAAAGACGTTTACGCTTGTGATACGATTTTAAAGATTGACCCACCAACGTTAACCGAAATCGAGTTGATGAAACCGGGTCAGTTGTTGATTTCTGCATTGCAAATCAATCAGTTGGATTCAGTGCTATTGCGGAAATTGATGGAGAAAAAAATCAATGCGATGGCGTATGAATATTTGGAAGACGATGGCGGTACGCGTCCTATCATTCGTGCGATGAGCGAAATCGCGGGAACGGCGAGTATTTTAATTGCTGCGGAGTATTTGAATAATACTCATATCGGGAAAGGTGAGTTGCTAGGCGGATTTGCAGGTGTTCCACCCACCCAGGTTGTGGTGATTGGAGCCGGTGCAGTGGGAGAGTTTGCCACAAAGGCAGCTTTGGGCTTGGGCGCAAACGTGAAAGTATTCGATAATAACATGTACCGACTGCGTAGAATCCAGAAATCGTTTGGATTCCATTTATATACCAGTACCATTCAACCCCAAGTGATCAAAAACGCCATCGCCAGTGCCGATGTTGTCATTGGTGCGTTGGCGGGCAATACCGCTAGAAGTCCAATCGTAGTTTCGGAAGAAATGGTGATGGGCATGCGGGCTCATTCGGTTCTGATTGATGTGGCGATTGATCGTGGAGGTAATTTTGAAACCAGTGAGGTTACCAACCACGAAAAACCCGTATTCCACAAGCATGATGTCATTCATTACTGCGTCCCAAATATCGCCTCACGTGTAAGTCGTACCGCCAGCTATACTCTGAGTAACGTTTTCACTCCAATGCTAGATGAAATGGCGCAAATGGGAGGGTTTGGTGAGTTTTTGAAGATGAAAGCGGGTGTTAGAAAGGGTACTTACTTGTATCGTGGGAGCCTGACCAATAAGAATTTGGCTGATAAGTTTGGCATCAAATACCACGACATCGATTTGATGGTGGGGTTGTTTATGTAATGGCTTAACCGATTTGATGATGCAGTTTCTCGGCTTTGATGCTTGAGAAATGTGTTTCTACTCTGCTTGCGTGTGTATCGGTAATTAATATCTGACCGAAAGAAGTTTCCCCAACCAATTCGATAAGTCGCTGCGCACGATCAGCATCAATTTTCTCGAAAATATCATCCAAAAGTAAAAGCGGACATTTTTGTGTCACCGATTGAAAGTAGCGGTACTGAGCCAATTTCAGGGCGATGATGAAGCATTTGATCTGACCTTGGGAGCCGAATTTCTTCAATGGCAATCCATCCAAGTTGAATTGCAAATCATCCTTGTGAATACCAAAAGTGGTGCGTTGTGCGGCTGAATCAATGCGGTGATTGTTGTACAATATATCGGCAAAACTGCCTTCGCTCAAAGTGCTTTCATATTGTAATTCTGGCGTTTCCTTGCCCTGACTTAAATCTTTGTAGATCGGCACAAAAAACTCCAAAAATTTCTCGATAAACTCCTTTCGTTTTGCGTAAATCAGTTCGCCAGTTGGAATGAGTTTTGAATCAAAACTGCCCAATAAATCGGGATCGATGAATCTCCCTTGCATGTTTTTAAGCAAAGCATTTCTTTGGTCTAACGACTTTTTGTAGATGCTGAGATTTTGAAGATAAGCGGCATCAATCTGACATAGGCTTAAATCAATAAATTTCCTTCGTTCTTCACTGCCACTCAAAACCAAATCGATATCGTAGGGCGTTATAAAAACGGTTTGAATCAACCCAATATGGTCCAGCAATCGTGGATAGGGTTTGTCGTTCTTCTTGATGGTCTTCTTTCCCGATTCAAATTGAACTAAAATTTCCGCCGGCATTTCCCCATCGAATTTCCCTTTGATCGTAAAAAATGTTTGTTGATGCTGTATGATTTGACTGTCGATGCCGTTGAAATAACTCTTGGCGTTGGCCAAGTAATGAACCGCATCTAAAATGTTGGTTTTTCCAATGCCGTTGGCTCCTGTGATCGTATTTATACCATTGCAAAATTCCAACGATAACTCGTTGTGGTTCTTGAATTGAAACAGTTGCAATTTGGATAAATACACTTGGCAAAAGTAATTCAAATGCTCGGAATGCTATTGATTTCAAGGCAGTTTGAGTTATGCTAAATTGTCCACATTGCTTAGTGGTTTTTCCCTTTTGATTTAACTTCGTTATTTCAATCGCATGCCAGTTTTTTCCCATTTACACGTACATACTCAATACTCGTTATTAGACGGGGCCGCTAGTATTAAAAGCTTGGTAAAGAAAGCCAAAGCCGATGGTATGCCGGCGCTGGCAATTACCGATCACGGGAATATGTTTGGTGCGTTTGAGTTTTATCAAGCAGTAACCGCCGAAGGATTAATGCCTGTAATTGGCTGCGAGTTTTATGTGGTTGAAGATCGATTTCAGAAATCCTTTACCCAAGGGGCAAAAGACAAACGATATCATCAGCTGTTATTGGCAAAAAATCAAAAAGGATATGCCAATCTGAGTAAACTCTGTTCTCTGGGTTATTTAGAAGGTTTGTATAGTAAATACCCTCGTGTGGATCGCGCTTTGATCGAACAATACAGCGAAGGTCTAATTGCCACAACGTGCTGTATAGGTGCGCAAGTGCCTCAAGCCATACTTTGGAAAGGCGAGGAAGAGGCTGAAAAGGTCTTTTGCGATTGGCATAGGATTTTTGGCGATGATTACTACATTGAGCTACAGCGACATGGCCTTAAGAATTTAGATGGTACAGGCATTTCGCAAGAAGATATCAATCAGACTTTAATAAAATTTGGTAAAAAGTATAACGTGCATGTCATTGCGACCAACGATTCCCATTATACGGAAAAGACGGACGCCAATGCCCATGATATTTTGTTGTGCATCAATACCGGTGAATTTCAAAGCACCCCCAAAGCAAGCAACGAAGAGGGGGGTAAAGGATTTCGTTTCGCGTTTCCGAACGATGAATTTTTCTTTAAAACGCAAGCCGAAATGGCGACCCTATTTCACGATATTCCTGAGGCTTTGGATAATACCAACCGATTGTTGTCGACCATTAACCCACCGAAACTCTCGAGAGATATAGTACTTCCCAATTATGAATTGCCCATAGGATTTGACGACCAGAATGTTTTCTTAAAACACTTGGCTTATGCCGGCTGTATGAAGCGTTATGGTGGTGTGATTCCATTGCCAGTGCAAGAACGGTTGGATTTTGAATTGAATACGATTACCCATTCGGGCTTTGCGGGATACTTTTTGATTGTTCAAGATTTTACCACTGCAGCGCGCGAAATGGATGTGTGGGTTGGCCCTGGTAGGGGTTCTGCGGCTGGGAGTTTGGTGGCGTATTGTTTGGGGATTACCAACGTAGATCCGGTAAAGTACGATTTGCTTTTTGAGCGTTTTTTGAATCCGGAAAGGGTGAGTATGCCCGACGTGGATATTGACTTCGACGATCAAGGTCGGGACCGTGTGATACAATATGTTGCCAAAAAATACGGTGAACGTCGCATCGCGCAAATTATCACCTACGGAACGATGGCTGCCAAAAGTGCCATCCGCGATGTAGGTCGTGTTTTGCAATACCCTTTACAGAGTACCGATCGTTTGTCAAAATTGGTGGTTGGGAACTTGAACCTACAAACGTTACTGCATGTTAGTCCTGATGATTTAGCCAAAGACGATTCGAAAAACTTAAAGCCCGAAGAAATCGATGCGATTCGGGAAATTCAGAGGGTATATCAAGGCAAAGACGATGCGTCAAAAGTGCTTCACGATGCAGAAAAACTTGAAGGCAGCGTAAGGAATACTGGTGTTCATGCTTGCGGAATCATTATCGCACCGCAGGATATTGAAGATTTGGTTCCAGTGGCTTTGTCCAAAGAATCGCAGTGGATTCAAGTGCAATATGATGTCAACCAGATTGAGAAAGCAGGCTTACTCAAAATGGACTTTTTGGGTCTGAGTACCCTTACCATCATGAAGGATGCCATCAAACTGATTAAGGAGACTACCGGTGATGAGATTGAGTTGGATTTAATTCCCTTGGATGATGCCAAAACCTATGAGTTATTTCAGCGCGGCGATACCAATGGTGTTTTTCAGTTTGAAAGTCCAGGGATGCAAAAGTACATGCGTGAACTCAAGCCAACGCATTTTGGAGATTTGATTGCCATGAATGCTTTGTACCGACCGGGGCCTTTGAAATATATCCCAGATTTTATTGATAGAAAGCATGGTCGAAAGCCGGTGGAGTTTGACCTTCCGGAAATGGAAGATTACCTGAAGGAAACCTATGGAATTACGGTTTACCAGGAGCAGGTGATGTTGCTGAGTCAGAAAATCGCAGGGTTTTCTAAGGGTAAGGCCGATGAGTTGCGTAAGGCGATGGGTAAGAAGAACAAGAGCATCATCGACAAATTGAAGGGTGATTTCATGGCTGGCGCGACGGAGAAAGGGTTTCCGGAAAAGGTGTTGGAGAAGATTTATTCCGACTGGGAAGAATTTGCTCAGTATGCTTTTAACAAGTCACATTCAACGTGTTATGCTGTTATCGCTTTTCAAACTGCCTACTTAAAAGCCAATTACCCGGCCCAATTTATGGCGGCGGTATTGAAGAGTAACATGGGTGATATTAAGAAGATTACCTTTTATATGGAAGAATGCCATAAGCAGGATATCAAGGTGTTGGGCCCGGATTTGAATGAGAGTAGGAGTGTGTTTACGGTGACAAAAAGCGGGCAGATTCGTTTTGGATTGAGCGCCGTGAAAGGAGTGAGTGAAGTCGCTGTGAATGAAATTTTAAAGGAACGCGACGAGAAAGGTGTATTTAAGAGTTTGTTTGATCTATCCACTCGAGTTAACCTGAGGTCTGTGGGCAAACGCACATTGGAATCGATGGCAAAGGCTGGTGTATTTGATTTTGATCCGCGATACCATAGGGCTCAATATGTGAAGGAAGATTCAAATGGTGTAAACGGGATCGAATTGGCGGTGAGGTATGGTACTCGAATTCAGCATGAGCGCTTTACGGGTCAGATGGGTTTGTTTGGTGGCGGTGCGAACTTGGATAATGTAGAGCCGAAGTTACCTCAAGTAGACAAAATGACCTTGCTAGAGGAATTGAAAGAGGAAGAAGAGTTGGTAGGGGTGTTTTTGAGTAAGCATCCGTTGGACGATTTTAAATTTGTATACGACAGTATTGTGACGCATTCGGTGAAGGAATACAGGGAGAATCTTGAGAATAAGGCTCCAATTGTTTTTCAGATGATGGGTATAATTACCAGTGCCAAAGATTTTATGAGTCAGAAAGGCAATCCATATGCTCGATTCAACTTTATGGATTACTCGGGAACGGTTGAGATTTCTATTTTTACCGATAAGTATTTGAAA
>CANIZU010000053.1 GCA_947472115.1 Flavobacteriales bacterium
AATACCCACGGCTCATTTTTTATCACCGATGAATCCAATTGCCTCAGTAAAAAGCCATTCATACAATAATGAAAATCATCGTAACCCATCCCCTTCGCCACAACCCCATCAATATCCACATCGCCTTTAATAATCCCCGCCTTGCTCGCAGATATTGCCGCCCTTTCAATGCCCATAACCTTAAGCTCCGAAGCATTTGCATTATTCACAAATTCAGGCACGTATTGCGCTCCCACAACCAAAGGATCCGCCCCCTCCATATTCGCCGCATGGTCTATGATGTAATTTCCATGAACCTTCACTATCTTGTCCTTGATTCCATTTTGAAACCCTTTCACCGTGGCAATCGTCACAATCATGGTCGCAACGCTCAACGAAACCGCAGAAATTGCCAAACGCATCATATTTTTGGAGAATGAATTATCACCCTCCTTTATCAATCGAAACGCTATGAACCTGACCCAAGACACTATTGCTTTCAAAGGTAGGAAGCATCGATTGAAAATGACATTACAATTTTCATGGCTTGTAATTTTTATTATCGCGGGGATTCATGTCGCTCAAGCCCAAAAATCAAAGCCCGCATCGCCAAGCAAAAACCCTCCCGTCACCGAACCCATTCCACCAAATAACTCGGTACAAGTCCTTTCCCCCGCGGCAAAGCCTCATAGCATTTACAATCCCAATGCCCAAAACTCACTCCCCATTTCTGTGGGCGCAGAGAATACGTCAGCCTATTTATCGATGCTAAGCGGCAAAAAAGTCGGCATTGTCGCAAATCCAACCTCAAAAATCGGCAATAGCCATCTCGTAGATACGCTCAAAAAACTAGGTGTTAAAATCGTGATGGTTTTTGCGCCAGAACATGGTTTTAGAGGCGATGCGGAAAATGGCGCCCACATCGAAAACGGCGTAGATCAAAAGTCGGGCCTCACCGTGGTTTCCCTTTATGGAAGTCATGTAAAGCCTAGTCCAAACGACATGAAACAGTTGGATTTGGTCCTGTTTGATATTCAAGACGTTGGCGCTCGATTCTATACCTATTTAACTACGATGCACTATGTGATGCAGGCCTGCTCAGAGCAAAACAAACCCTTAATCATCCTAGACAGACCCAATCCCAATGGCTATTTCGTGGCTGGACCTATTTTAGAACCCAAATACAAAAGCATGGTCGGCGTGCATCCGATACCCATCGTTCACGGAATGACTTTGGGCGAGCTCGCAAAAATGATCAATGGCGAAGGCTGGTTGAAAGATTCGGCTCATCCGAACATCAAACCTTGTAAACTCACAGTAATCCCCTGCGCAAACTACAACCACAACCGAGCGTATCCATTGCCCGTTCCTCCCTCTCCAAACCTACCGACGGAAAACTCGATTTATCTATACCCCACACTTTGTTTGCTCGAAGGCACCAATGTGAGCATGGGGCGCGGAACCGATAAACCTTTTGAATGCTTTGGTGCGCCCTGGTTAACACAAGGAACCTATTCATTCACACCCATGGCCATTCCGGGAAAATCAATGACCCCACCTTACCTCGGCGAAACCTGCAAAGGGGTATTGCTAAGCGACTTTGCATCAGGATATTTGATATCCTATCGGAATTTGTATATCGACTGGTTGATTATGCTATACCAAGATTGTCCAAATAAGTCACTGTTCTTCAATTCATTTTTCAATAAACTTGCGGGTAATGCTACCCTTCAGCAACAAATCGTATCGGGTAAGAGCTCCATGGAAATTCTGCAAAGTTGGCAACCCGGAATCGATGCTTTTTTGATCAAACGCAAACCATATCTACTTTATCCTTACCAAGCCGAATTGGGTATTTATTGATTGTTGTATCTTTGTAAAATGAAAACCATTATTAGCATTTTCGTCGCTCTTTCAGCGATTTCTTGCACGCAAACAGCAAATCAAATCGGTAAACCTGTGAATACCAGCGATGCTGTGTCTGTGAATGTGGGTCTAGAAAATTTCAAGAAGGATGGCAAAGCCGAAGCCGTATTATTCGGAAAAGTCGATGAAGTATGTCAGTCCGAAGGTTGCTGGTTCACCTATCAAACCGAAACAAAAAATATCACGGTTGATTTTGGCGATGCATTTACTGTACCTAAGAATATTGGAGCAAAGGATTTATATGCTGTTGGGCATTTTTACAACGATACTACCGAGGACAAGACCGTGGAAGTGAAATTCCATGCAGACGGTGTAAAATTTAAATAATTCAACATACGATTCAACCTGGAATCGAAGACCCGGCAAAATGGATTAACTTGTAGGGGATTGTTTGACTGGGGGATTGTTTGATTGAAGGGTCGTTTGTATTATTGATTGTTTGATTGGCTATCAACGCGAAAGGGCACCCATTGGGTGCCCTTTCGCGTTGATGATATAATTGCCCTAAATGGGAATCCTATTACTTGATTTCAAATGTATTCATAAAGGCTGTCGTGAAATTACCCGCCCTAAAATCAGGATCGCGCATCAATTGCAAATGCAATGGAACGGTAGTTTTCACGCCTTCGATGATAAATTCTCCCAAAGCACGCTCCATCTTCACAATCGCTTCATCGCGGGTTTGGGCCGAAACGATCAACTTCGCGACCATGGAATCGTAGTATGGAGGAATGGTATAACCAGCGTAAATATGCGTATCCACACGAACTCCATGTCCGCCCGGACGGTTCAATTGGGTGATTTTACCTGGACAAGGTCTGAAGTTGTTATGAATATCCTCGGCGTTGATCCGACATTCGATGGCATGTTTGGTAGGATAATGATCTTTTCCAGAAATGGGAACACCAGCAGCAATTAATATCTGCTCTTTCACCAAATCATAGTTAATCACTTCCTCTGTTACCGGATGCTCCACCTGAATACGAGTATTCATTTCCATAAAATAGAAATTGCGGTGCTTATCAACCAAAAACTCTACCGTTCCAACTCCCTCGTAATTGATGATCTGAGCTGCTGCTTTTGCGGCCTCACCCATTTTTTCACGCAATTCTGGCGTCATGAATGGTGATGGCGTTTCCTCCAATAACTTCTGGTGACGTCGCTGAATGGAACAATCACGCTCACTCAAATGACAAACTTTACCGTATTGATCTCCGGCGATTTGGATTTCGATGTGACGTGGATCTTCGATATATTTTTCCATGTACAAACCATCGTTTCCGAAAGCTGCACCGGCTTCTTGCTTAGCGCTATGCCATGCTGGCTCTACTTCTTCGTCTTTCCAAACGATGCGCATACCACGACCACCACCACCCGCAGTTGCCTTCATGATAACGGGGTAACCGATTTCATTGGCGATTTTGATGGCTTCGTTGAAGCTAGACAATAAACCTTCTGAACCAGGGATGGTAGGTACCCCAGCCTTTTTCATGGTGTCCTTGGCGTTGGACTTATCGCCCATTTGGTCGATTTGTTCCGGTGTGGCACCAATAAACTTAATACCATGATCACGACAAAGTGCAGAAAATTTGCTGTTTTCAGACAAAAATCCATATCCCGGGTGAATTGCATCGGCATTGGTTATTTCAGCAGCTGCTAGGATGCGCGACATAGAAAGGTAACTATCCTTACTCTGTGGCGGGCCAATACAAACGGCTTCATCCGCAAAACGAACGTGTAAACTTTCACGATCGGCTGTAGAATAAACGGCCACTGTTTTAATCCCCATTTCCTTACAGGTACGGAGTATGCGAAGAGCAATCTCACCGCGGTTAGCGATTAAGAGTTTTTTAAACATAACAATTTTGATTAGGCGGGTTCAACCAAGAATAAAGGCTGATCGTATTCCACAGGACTAGCGTTATCAACCAAAATCTTAACAATCTTACCAGTCACTTCACTTTCGATTTCATTGAACAATTTCATTGCCTCAATGATACATACTACTTTACCAGAGCTCACATCATCGCCAACATTAACAAAGACTGGTGAATCAGGACTAGCTGTGCGATAAAATGTACCTACCATGGGTGATTTGATGGTGATCAAATTATCTACTTTTGCCTCAGCGACTGGTGCACTTGGCACCGATGCAACAGGAGTCGAAAGAGCTACCGGTGCGGGTGCTGCTTGCATCGCTACTGGCGCTGGAGTATATTGAGCTGTCGTGAATTGTGCGGGGTTCTTTTTAATGAGCAGTTTAAAATCTTTTTGATTGATTTCTACTTCATCTACACCTGCAGTTGAAACAAATTTAATCAGTGCTTGAATCTCTTTTATGTCCATAGTTTTTTGATAAAATGATTCTGCAAAGAAAACCATAATTGAGTAAAAAAGGCCAAAAACAGATCGTTTTTTGCCAATAATCACCCAAAACGACCTAAAAAATGGTCAAACCCATCAAAAAACAGTCAATTCAATTTAGAACCGATATGCCAACCCGCCTTGAATAATTGCTTTTGCAGCCCCCACCTCACCAAACAACATCAATGATTTGTAAATATCGCCTCTGAGGCCAAAAGTAAAATCACCGCCTATAGACGGAACACTGGCCAACGTTAAACCTAGGCCATTTATATTTTTTCCAAAAAACGGATTGTTACTATTAACCGAAATGTTATTTCCTCTAATTCCCATGCTTACTCCAATATAACATTGCAGTTTATCGTCTGGATTAAAGAAATAATTATAACGAATATTACAACTCGTACTACTATATTTCACCCCAACCGATGTCTGCACTATACTACCGAAATCGTTATAAAAAAAAGAATCTTTCACATCCCCGTTGATTGAAAAAGTGTTGTGCGCGATGTTCAATCCTAAGGAATGTCTGGGCTTTAAACGATATTCCACTTTAAAAAAGCTAATGGGCGATTTCGACACATTCACGTTGATTAATTCTGCATTTGGATCTGTTGGAATGGTACTTTCCAGAGATTTGAGTACCGCGTAGATCAAATTACCTCGTCCAAACCCATACGCTACAGTAAGGAAATTTTGGTCGCCAGGAGCAACTTCCGTTTGATTCTCTGAAGGATTTACGGATTGACCTGTAGAAGTTGTTTGCGCTTTTGCTGTGGAGCAGAAAAAACTCACGAAACAAATCATGGCTATCACGAATACTTTTTGCATCGCGTTTACAACGGAATGTTACCGTGTTTCTTCTTAGGATTGTTTTTCACCTTATTCTGCAGCATATCAAAGGCCTGAATCAAACGAGTTCTTGTTTCCTCTGGCAAGATAACTTCATCCACAAAACCGCGCGCTGCAGCCCTGTAAGGATTGGCAAACAGATCGCCATATTCCTTTTCCTTCTCTTTCCATGCGCTATCACGATCTTGAGAAGAATCAATTTCTCGTTTAAAGATGATTTCTGCAGCGCCTTTGGCACCCATTACAGCAATCTCCGCCGTGGGCCAAGCAAAATTCATATCCGCTCCGATGTGTTTGCTATTCATTACGTCATAGGCGCCACCGTAGGCTTTTCGCGTAATGACAGTAATCCTTGGCACCGTTGCTTCACTAAAGGCATAAAGCAATTTTGCACCATTGGTAATAATCGCATTCCATTCTTGATCGGTCCCAGGTAAGAACCCCGGAACGTCTTCCAATACCAACAAAGGAATATTAAACGCATCGCAGAAACGCACAAAACGAGCCGCTTTCTGTGAACTATGAACATCCAAAACACCCGCCAAAAACGCAGGCTGATTGGCTACAATTCCTATACTTTTTCCTGCCAATCGGGCAAACCCGACAACAATATTCTCAGCATATGAGGCATGCACTTCAAAGAATGAATCTGTATCCACAATCCCTTGAATCACCTCTTTCATATCGTAAGGCTGATTGGGATTCTCCGGAATAATATCCATCAAAACTTCCCTCGCCTCGTTCCCGCCGTGATAGGGCAACGGCATGGGTTTTTCTTCACAATTTTGGGGTAAATAAGAAAGCAATTTGCGTAAATTCTGTATGCAAACCACTTCATTGGGAGCCGTCATATGTGCAACGCCACTTTTTGATCCATGAACCGAAGCACCACCCAAATCCTCACTGCTCACATCTTCGTTGGTCACCGTTTTTACCACGTTAGGCCCGGTAACAAACATGTAACTGCTATTTTCAACCATGAAAATAAAGTCGGTTAATGCAGGAGAATAAACAGCACCACCGGCACAAGGACCCATGATAGCCGAAAGTTGAGGAATCACACCGCTGCTTTGAACGTTGCGATAAAAAATATCAGCATATCCACCCAAAGAAACCACACCCTCTTGGATACGAGCCCCACCAGAATCATTCATTCCTATGATTGGAGCGCCATTGGCCAATGCCATTTCCATGATTTTGCAGATTTTCTCCGCATGGGTTTCACTTAACGATCCACCAAAAACAGTAAAGTCTTGTGAAAATACATAAGTGGTTCTGCCATTCACTTTACCATAACCTGTCACTACACCATCACCCAAGAACTGCTGTTTCTCCATACCGAAATCGGTACTGCGATGGGTAACAAAAGCACCCACTTCGCAAAAACTGCCTTCATCCATGAGCAACGCAATACGCTCGCGGGCCGTCAACTTGCCCTTTTTGTGTTGAGCATCAATACGAGTTTGTCCACCACCCAAAGATGCTTCCTCGCGTTTTTGAATTAATATTTGTCTACGAGAATCCATAAATTTCATAATTAAACCACCCAATAATTGATGGGTAGCAGTTTCAATACTAGTCTTTTGGAGAATCTTTCAATGATTCCAAATCAAACAACAAAGAGAAACGCATTTGATTTTGCAATGGATGACGGCTTGCAAATGGAACCAAATAGGCCGCATTCACAGTGAATGTTTGATATTTCAAACCAATCCCCATCGTTCCGTATTGTCTTCCACCTTTGGTCTTGGCTTCATAAAACACACCACCGCGAAGGGTAAATTTATCATCATAGATATATTCCGCACCACCACTCAACATATATTCACGTAACTCTTCCTTTAATCCGCCGGGCGCATCGTAAAAAGATTGAACCATCCCCTGAACCACGTTTACATCTGGATCGCTTCCTGTGTATTGACGAATGCCATTGATTAAAGAATCTTCTCCGTTGTAGGTCACCAAATAATGAGGACGTGTAGGAACCAATAGTTTATTGATATCAAAATAGACATTAACGGTATTGTAGTTGTCGATTTTATGACTGTAACCCGCACCTAATTTCATATTCGTTGGAACAAAATCGCGCTTTTCTTTAGAAGAATAGGTCATTTTAGAACCGATATTCTGAAGGTTTAAACCAAATTGGATTTTGTCGTATCCGCCATTGCTCGATTTGACTTCGGTTTTGTATAACAAATTAACATCTCCAGCGCCACCAGTTGCAGCCTTGTAATCGATTCCACTAAAAGCTCTATTGCCAGTAAGGTTTGAGTAGATAAAACGCAAATTCACACCCATGGAGAATTTTTTGGTGAACTGAGTAGCATATCCACCGTCTAATGCGAATTCGTTGGGTGTAAACTGACCGGTTGGGTTACCATCGAAATCAGTAAATTGAATATTACCCAGTGAAAAATATCTCATAGAAGCCGAAACTGCACTGTTAGCGCCCACTTTACTATAACCTGACAAATAGGAGAATCCAACATCACTCACCAAATTTCTAAGCCATGGCGCATACGACATTGAAAAGCCGGTTTTGTTCTTAGCATTGATCAAATTGGCCATATTCCAACTACTGCTATTAGCATCTGGATTGAAAAGAGCAACCCCTACATCACCCATTGCCGCAGAACGACTATCTGGCGTAATCGTCAAAAAAGGAACCATCGTAGTCACTGTATTCAATTGACCAGCCAACTGTTTGGAGCTCAATTGAGTATTTTGAGATTGTAAAAACCCCCATGAAGAAATTGTAAAAAGCGCAATTGTTGCAGTTTTTTTCATAATGCTTATCGGCAAAAATATGTTATCGGTTTTGTGCATCCTAATGCTAGGTTAAAGATATTTAATTAAAACGAATATTATTCTGAATCATTCTAACTAGAGTTTGATAAATTTCCCACCCACGCTTTGTTTCAATCCGTCCTCTGTGGTTAGTACGATTTGATAAAAGTAAACCCCGCCCATGAGCTGACCCCCATTGTGTGATCTCCCGTCCCAAACCATCGCCTCAACTTTATTTTGGGCTGACTCAAGCCAGATTCCACCCGTCTGAACTTCTCGCCCGGCTGCATCATAAACAAACCACTTTGAAGTGATATTTTCCCCTGGTAAAGTATGTCGTAACGTAACAGTAAATGCCGGAGCCCCCCCCGACCCAGAACTTTCACGTCCATCAAATGGTACCGGGAACGCCGAAGATTCAGTAATTTCAAAAGTTCTTGGAGGAATCACCAAGCATTCAACCGAACCTTTGCCACCGTTATTATAAATGTCCCATGCCTTACAAGTAAGTATATGTTTTCCAGGCACCAAGCCATTTAGAGGGATGCGCACGGTTCCAGTAGTGTATGAATTGACATCGTAGGAGAAATATTCGTTGAGGACATATGACCGTTGATCTTCTGTTCCTTCGTCAACCACGAGTAACAAATCACGACCAATCCCGGCGCCAGTTGCGTTGATTCCATCCTTATCAAAAATGCGGGCAACAAAATCTACATCGCGGGCCACTTTTCCACCGCTAATAAATGTTGTATCCTGCATAAATGATCGTACGATCGGACCATCTGATCCTGGATTAATACCCACTTCACTACCCCCAATGATAAATTGCCACGACCCAGCAGCATCAGTTTCTCCGTTATGGGCATAAAATTTAGCCACACCAATGCCATAATTATATGAAATGTCCTTGGGTACTGAAAAAACCAATTGGAATTCACCATTTCTTATAGAAACCTGTCCATTAAACAACACTCCAGATTGCTCTAAGAATGGCACAGGCGATGCACTTTTATCATTGTTTAAGGTGAATTTCTGCGATGGTTTATCGAATACTTTTACCCACATATTACCATTAAATTTGGCAAACTTGCCCACCAATCGCTCATTCACATGTCCCTTTAAAGTAATAATAGAAAATGCCTTTACGGTATCTCTAAAAGCACTTGTTGATTTGCCATTTACACTATCCACATCAATGATATGTTTTGGAAACGCAATAGGCATACTCGCATCACCCAAAAGGGCAAATTTATTGTCTTCGCTATTGTATGGTGGCGGTCGATTTTTCATTTTCTGAAACACCTCACCCAGCGTAGGAATGGGTTCATTGGGTTTCGGAAATCCGTATTTTGTCCAAAAGTCGCTATTGATTTGTGTATTTCCACTCACATAAACCAAACGCGTAGTGCTCATCAGAGCAATTGGGCCTCCTTTTGGATTTAGCAATGCGAGGACGCCGGCACTTTTCACTTTGGGATCATCGTATTGACTAAATTCACAAGTAGCCGTAAACATGATGGGCATCTTGTAGGTATTATTCCATGAATTAATCATTGGAATATCCAATATGGCTTCTTGCGCCCAGCCTTTAATACCTCCATGACCTTGATAATTAAAGAATAAAACACCATCCTTCATATTTCGATTTATGGCAGCGCTCATTTCAGGGTAACTTTCATTATTGCCTGTAGTGGCCTGTTTGAATGCATCTGAATAGAGTTTATTGACGTTTAAATAAGGATAAAACTGATTGATGTATTGTGCATTCTTTTCACTTTCTTGTACAAATTCGGTTTCCCAACTTTCATCTGCATCATCACATCCGAATGCAATATTTGATCGCCAAGGCCCTAGAGCCAATGGGTTACTATATCGCTTGAGTTTTTCAACCACACCCATCGCTTCATCCAATGTGTAACAGGGTATTCGTCCAACCGGAACGGTAAGTTTAGATTTAATAATTTCTGGATCACCCTCAGCCGAATCCAAATAACCCAAGAAATCGTCCAAGCTAAAATTGGCGTTGTTGTTATAGGATTGATAGACTGGGACAAAATTGGTGTTATCCACCAATCGATCTTGCATATCGTACGATGCCGCGCCAAAGATTGTCACAAATCGCAATTTCACACCTTGACTTTCCGAGTATTTGTATTGCCAACGCAAATAGTTCCGGATGGCCATCAAATCTTGCATACCACCAGAAAATTCATTGTAAATCTCTTGAGGTGTTACCACAATCGTTTTAAAATTGGTTGGGGCCGACTCTCTGAATAATTTTAAGGCATTGGCCGCTTTGGAAAAATTGGGATGAGTAATAATAACAAACTCATAGGGTCCTTGAAATGCAATATTTTGATTCGATAATGATTTTAAGAATTTTGGCTTTAAAAAACCACTCCCACTTGGATCGAAACAAACAAATGTATTATGGTCGATTTTACCGGCAAGCAGCATCGAGAATTTATTACCCGAAACCGGTTGAAGTATCATCGAGGCCGGCTTTAGTG